>JABWBL010000473.1 GCA_013360535.1 Planctomycetaceae bacterium | reverse complement strand
GCTCGCGCACAGGTGCGCCGCCGCCCGCGGCGCGTGCGCACGCACGAGGAACGTGTTGCGCTCGTCCTCGAAGTACCACATCAGCCACGCAACCTGCTCGGCGCGGGTCGTCAGGCCGGCGGGACGCGGGAAAGGCTTGCGGGGCGCGGGAACGAAGCCCACAGGCACCGCGACATCCTCGAGCGGCACGAGGCCGATCGACACGACGCACGCCACGGCCAGATCGTGGTTGCCGAGCTCACGTGCCGGGCCCTCGCAGAGCTGCACGAGCCGCTGCACGATCTCCCGCCGGTGCGCCGGCAGGACGGACTTCGCCCCGACCAGCCCGAGCGCGTAGGTCGCAAACGAGCGCGTGCGGAAGTTGAACGTGCCCGAGAGCTTCGGCGCGCTCCCGTCGATGCGCTCGATCGCCGCGTTCGCCGTCGCGACGTCGTTCTCGGCCATGCCGCACAGCAGCGCGATCGTGTCCGGCGAGTCCGAACCGAGGATGCCCAGGCACAACGCCGCGGTCTCGGCCACTTCCTGCGTCGGATCGCCGAGGAATCGCACGAATTCCGTCGCGAGCTCCGAACGGCCACTCTCGGTCTTGGGATCCTCGCCGATGCGTGCGAGCGCCACCAGCGCGCCGCTCAGGATGTTGTTGTTGCGCTCCTCGCGCAGCACGCGCCGCAGCGCGGGAACGATCTGGCCGCGGATCTCGAGCTCGGAAGGCGCGAGCGTCTCCTTCGCGCCCGTCCGCTGCCCTTGCCCGATCCAGAACCCCTCGGAACCCGTCGCGACGTTGCCAGCGTTCACCTTTGCGCGCAGGTTCAGGTACGGATCCTTGTTGAAGCCCCACCAGAGCTGCCACACCGAGAGGTCGATGCCGCTGTCGCCGCCGCTGGTCCGCGCGGGGCTCAGGCCACACAGGCCGACTCCGGGTCGCCCGGGCGTGACCCCGCCCGGAGGGAAAGGTCTGCCCGGCGTCGGCGCTCCCGGCAAAGGACCGCAGAGCGTCGGAGCGCCGCTATTGCCACCGCCATCTCCGGCGGGCACCGTGTCGCCCGGGCCGCGGTACGTGCCGCCGTGGCCGTGCGCGAGCGCGCCGAGAACGAGCGTACCGGTGGCGAGCCACGCGACGCAGAGTCCGATGTGCTTCATGTTGCCTCGTCGCGTCGGGCCGGCGAGGAAACGGATCGCTCGGGCCTCGGTGACGCGGGGGACATCGCTCGCAACGCCCGTGCCGTCTTCCGGAACTCGCAAGAACCCCGGGATTTCCGGCGATCTTGTGGGGGAGCGAGCTCGCGCGCCTCCGCTCGCGGGAAGTTCGCGTAGCGCGCTGCTCCGAGAGCGACTCACGCACGCGCTGGACGAAGCGAGACCGGCCGGCGCATCGCGAGATGCGCCGGCCGGTCGTGGAGGCCTGCGGTCCGCGGGGACCGCCGACGATCAGAGGATGTCGAGGATGCCGGTGCCCGCGCTCGGCGACGTCAGCGTCGGCGTGTTCGCGCGGTAGTTGATGTTCACCGAGATCTTCGTGTTCCAGGGCAGCATTTCCTTGTCGGCGACGATGCCCATGGCGGCCGCGGCGAAACCGCGGGCGTTGTCGGTCTTCTGCTTGTCCTGCATCAGGCTGATCAGCGGCGTGATCGAACGCTTGTCGCCGATGAAGCCCAGCGCCGAGGAGATCGCGGCCTGCGAGGAGAGGCCGGTCGCCTCACCCAGCATCGTCACCAGGTAGTCGACGATCGTCTTGTCGCCCATCAGGCCCAGGCCGATGGCCGCGGACTTGAGCAGGTCAGGACGGTACTTCGCCTTCTTGATGATCTCCTGGATCGAGGCGATCGCCTCGCGGTCGTTGACCAGACCGAGCGCAACCCCGACGTAGCCACGCGCCTCGTCTTCCGACGTGTTCGTGAACTTCTCGCGCAGGATCTCGCGGGCTTCCTGGTCCTGCATGATGCCCGTCGAGATCGCGAAGGCGCCGATCTCCATCGGCTGCTTGGCGTCCTTGAGGGCGCCGCGCACCGCGAGCTTCATGTCCGCGTTGGTCGGCTGCTTGGCGTCGAGCAGCGAGCGCTCGAGGACGCCGATCGAGAGGCCGGCCCAGGCGCGGTAGACGCCCTTGCCCTTCTCGAGACCGTCGAGCAGGTAGACGCGGACGTTCTCGTCCTTCTTCTTGCCTTCGAGGCCGGCCAGCGGCGTGGCACCCGGACCCGGGCGACCGCCGACCTGACCGAGCGAGATGGCAGCGAAGTTGCGGGCCATCTGGTCCGCCAGCTCTTCCTTGACCTCGATCAATTGCTTCCGGATCTCGGCGTCGATCGCGTCGTCGTCGCAGTCGCCGATCTGGCCGAGCGCGAGGATGCAGCTCTGCTTGATCTCGTTCTCCGCCTTGGACAGCTTGTCCATGTCGGTCATGAAGCGCGTCGCGATCGCCTCGCGGACCCAGGCCTGTTCCTTGCCCGTCGGCATGCCGCCGAGCAGGTTCGCCACCGCACGCGGCGCGTGGGCGCGAACGAGGAACGTGTTCTGGTCCTCCTGGTAGTAGGACATCAGCCACGCGATCTGGTCGAAGCGGTTCTTGAGCGTCGCCGGCTTGGCGAAGCCCTTCTTCGCGTCGACGGGCGTGCCCATCGCGGCTTCGTCGATCTGCATCGGCACGAGGCCCATGGCGACGAGGCAGGCGACCGACACGTCGTAGTTGCCGACCTTCTTCGCCGGACCGTCGGCCACGGTGGCGAGCGCGTTCGCGATCGTCGCCTTGTTGCCGTCGTCCGCCGCGCGCGCGCCGATCAGGCCGAGGCCGTAGGCGGCGAAAGCACGGTTGCGGAAGTTGAACTTGCCCGAGACCTTCGGGAGGTCGGTGCCGATCTTCGCGATCGCCTCGTTCACCTTGGTGGCGTCATCCTCGAGCACGCCGATCAGGATCGCGATGTTGTCGGGCGACTCGGAGCCGAGGATGCCCAGGCACAGCGCCGCGGTCTCGGCCACTTCCTGCGTCGGATCGCCGAGGAAGCGGATGAACTCCGCCGCCATCTCGGACTTGCCGCTCTCGGCCTTGGGGTCGTCGCCGATCTTGGCGAGCGCGACCATGGCGCCAGAGAGGATGTTGTTGTTGCGTTCTTCCTTGAGGATCTGCTTGAGCGCGGGCACGACCTGACCGCGGATCACTTCCTCGGAGGGGCGCAGCGTGTCCTTGGCGGTGCCCTGCTCGCCGCGACCGATGAAGAAGTCGTCGGAGCCGGTGAGCACGCCACCCGACTGCACGGCCGCGCGCAGGTTCAGGTACGGCTCCTTGTTGAAGCCCCACCAGAACTGCCAGACCGACAGGTCGGGGCCGGCGTCGCCGCCGCCGCCGCCCGTGCGCGGGCCAGTCGGAGCCGCCGGGCCG
>JABWBL010000472.1 GCA_013360535.1 Planctomycetaceae bacterium | reverse complement strand
CGCGGAGGGCAGGGTGCGGCCGGGCGCAACAACCTCGGCGGCGCGTGGGTCAACGCCAACGGACCGATCGAGACGACGCCGTTGCTCGACGCCTGCCCGCCGGGTTATCCCGCGAGCGGGCCGAACGGCTGCCTCGGCGGAGTGGGGGGCGCGGGAGGCGACGGCGGGCCGGGGCTGATCCAGATCCACACGCCGAACGCTCGCTACGGCAACGATCCGAACGTGGCGGACATCCTGCTGCCCACGGGGACGACGATCGCGCAGTTCGTCGCGCCGCGGCCGGTGGGCAGCGACTGGAGCGCTGGGGAACGCCTGCTCGCGGAGCTCGGCTGCGGGTTCGCGCTGGTCGAGGTCGAGTCCGACGACTGCGATGGCAACGGCGAGCCCGACGTGGTCGAGCTGCGCCGCGATCCGGCGCTCGACCTCGACGGCGACGGCGTGCTCGATCCGTGCGACGACACCGTGCGCTATTGCGAGCAGGGAACGGCCTACCTGTGTCCGGGATCGCTCGATTCGCTCGGGATTCCCAGCGCCAGCGCGAGCTTCGGCTTCGAGCTGATCGTGACGCAGGCGCTCGGCCAGCGCTCGGGCCAGCTCTTTTACGGGCTCGGCGCGACGCAGCTCCCGCTCGTCTCGCAGTCCCTGTGCGTGGCGACGCCGCGTGCGCGGCTGCCCGTGCGGACGACCGGCGGCTCGAACCTCGCCTGCGACGGCACGTTCCGCGTCGACTGGAACCAGTGGCGCGCGGCGCACCCGGGCGAATTGGGAAGTCCTTTCGCGGCCGGACAGGTGTTCTACGCGCAGGCGTGGGTGCGCGGCGTCGCCGGAGGCTCGGCGACCGTGCTCACCAACGCCTACCGCTTCACGCTCTCGCCCTGACGCTACAGTGCGGGCATGGCGCGCAAGCTGTGGCTGGTCGTGGCGCTCGCCGTCGCCCTCGCGGGAGCGGCGCTGGCGGACGTGTTCAAGCTGAAGGACGGGCGGCGCATCGAGGGCAAGCTCGTGCGCGAGACGGCCTCGAGCTACTTCGTCGACATCGGTGCGGGCGAGATGGAGCTCAAGAAGGCGGACGTCGACTCGCGCGAGGCGGGCAAGACGTCGCGCGAGATCTTCGAGGAGAAGTTCAAGGCCGCGAAGACGGCCGAGGAGTTCTTCCAGGCCGGCCAGTACGCCAACGAGCAGAAGCAGAAGTCGCTGGCGACGAAGGCCTTCAAGCGCGCGGTCGAGCTCGACGCGAAGCACGAGGGCGCGAACCTGGGCCTGGGGCGCGTCAAGTACCGCGACGAATGGATGACGCCGGAGGAGCGCGACAAGCGCGCGAAGTCGGATGAGGCCGCGGAGATGCTCGAGAAGGGCTTCGTGCGGCACGGCGAGCGCTGGGTGACGCCGGACGAGAAGCAGAAGCTCGAGGCCGGGCTGATCCTGAAGGACGGCAAGTGGGTGACCGAGGCCGAAGCGAAACGGATCGACGGTCTCGAGGAATTCGGCGGCCAGTGGTACCCGCGCGTCGAGGCGCAGGCGCGCGCGGACATCGCGAAGGTCGGGGTCGTGCTCGGGCGGCCGCTCAAGGTCGCCTGCAACGAACAGGCGTCGCTCGCGGGGGACTACGACGAGAAGTTCCTCGCCGCGGCCGGCACGCACGTGGTCACGGCCCGCACGTGGTTCGACAAGGCCTACAAGGTCGAGCCGGGGCTCGGGCTGCTCGGCGGCCGCCTGGCGCAGTTCTACGTGTGGGGGCGCGACAGCGAGCCCTACAAGCAGACGGTCGAGCACTTCGCGTCGCTCACATCGACCGTGCCTCCGGGCTGGGCCGAGGTCGTGCGCGAGCGCCACGGCTTCGTGTGGATCGATCCCTACGCGCTGTCGAGCGCACGCGTGTGGAACCGCGCCGACGACGACGTCGTCGGGCACTGCATCCACCACTGGGGGCACATGCTGCTCGGGCGCCTGCAGTACGACGGGCGCCTCCTGCCGCCGTGGTACGACGAGGGCCTCGCGAGCCTCGTCGAGTACAAGACCTTCGGCCGCAACGCGGTGTTCTGCCGCAGCGCGACGACGATCGCGGCGACGACCGGCACGAGCGCGAAGAAGGCGGCGATGAGCTTCACGTTCGACACCGCGCTGTTCCGCGAGGGCGAGTGGGTCGACACGCTGCGCAAGGCGATCGACGGTGGTGCGGTGCCGAGTTTCGAGCGGCTCTCGTCGCTGGAACTGGGGCAGCTCGAGCTGCTCGACATCGCGACCGGCATGGGCATCGTGTGGTGGCTCGAGGAGCGCAGCCCCGACGCGCTCGCGAAGTTCCACGCGTCGCTGCGCCGCACGCAGCCGGTCGCGCCGACGCGGGTCGTCACGCAGGCGCGCGAGCGGCTCGTGCAGTACGACACGGCGTTCCAGGCCGCGGTCGGCCTCGACTGGCGCGCTGCGGACAAGGCCTGGCGCGAGTGGTTCCTCGCGCGGTAGGCCGGCCGCCCTTGTGCGACTAGCTCCTCTGCCCCATGTCCACCGCCCGCGAACCCGCCGCTTTCCCCGAGATTCCGGGGTACCGCATCGAGGCGGTGCTCGGGCGCGGCTCGGCCGGCGTCGTGTACCGCGCGGTGCAGCTGGCGGTCGAGCGTCCGGTGGCGCTCAAGATCCTGCATCCGGAAGTGGCGGCGCGTGGCAAGGCCGTGAAGCGCCTGCAGCGCGAGGCGCGCACGACGGCGCGGCTCGCGCACCCCGGCATCGTGACCGCGATCGACATGGGTCAGGCGGGCGGGCTGTGGTGGTACGCGATGGAGCTCGTCGACGGGCCGTCGCTCGCCGACAAGCTCAAGCGCGACGGTCCGCTGTCGGAGCGCGAAGCGGTCAAGCTCTTCATCCCGCTGTGCGAGGCGCTCGAGCACGCCGTCGACGCCGGCGTCGTGCACCGCGACATCAAGCCCGGCAACATCCTCGTCGACTCCGGCAACCGCGCGCGCATCGTCGACCTCGGGCTCGCGCTCGCCGAGGACGATCCGGCGCTGACCGCGCAGGGCGGCACGCTCGGCACTCCGCACTACATCTCGCCCGAGCAGGCGCGCAACCCGACCGCGGCCGACGTGCGCAGCGACATCTGGTCGCTCGGTGCGACGCTTTACCACTGCCTGTGCGGGCGACCGCCGTTCGCTGGCAAGAGCGTCGCGGAGATCCTGTCGGGCGTGCTGTACGCGCCCGTGCCCGACCCGCAGGAATTCGCGCCGGAGCTGTCGAACAACCTCGCGCTCGTGCTGCGCAAGTGCCTGACGCGCGACCCTGCGCGGCGTTACCAGCATCCGCGCGAGCTGCGCGAGGACCTCGAGCGCATCCGCGAGCGTCGCGCGGTGCGAAACGCAAGTCAATTCGCTCGCCTCCGAGCTGCGCGCCG
>JABWBL010000014.1 GCA_013360535.1 Planctomycetaceae bacterium | reverse complement strand
GCGCTTGCGCGGCTCAGGCATGGCTCGTCTCCTTCCGGGGTTCGGCGACGCGCACGGCGGCCGCAGCCTCGCGGGCGGCGGCGACGTTGTCCTCGGGCCGCACGGGGATCTCGTCGCGGATCGCGCGACACACCGAGTCGATGGACACGTAACCCAGTGACGCCGCGCACGCGCCGAGGATGGCGGTGTTGACGATCGGCTGGGTCTTCGAGCCGAGCCGGTGCGCCTGCGCGATCGTCCCGGCGTCCACCGTCGCGACGCGGAAGCGCTTCACGAGGTCGGGGTAGCCCGCCGGCGGCAGGTCCGAGTTGATCAGGATCCGCCCGCCCTCCTTGAGGCCCGCCGTCACGTCGATCGCGTGGATCAGCGTGGGATCGAGGACGATCAGGTCGTCCGGCGCGCTGATCTCGCAGCGCAGCAGGATGGTCTCCTCGGAGAAGCGCAGGAACGCCGTCACCGGGGCGCCGCGGCGCTCGACCCCGAACGCGGGGAAGGACTGCACCGACCGGCCTTCGAGGAACAGGGCCGAGGCCAGGAGCTTGGAAGCGATGACCGCTCCCTGCCCGCCACGCCCGTGAATGCGAAGTTCGCGCATGAGCGCCTCCTCGCGCGGCACCGGCCGACGCGGCCCGCCGCGCATCGGGGAATAGGCCAGCACGGCATGTGCCAGTCGCGACCGGGACTTACGGCGGCCCGGAGGCCTTCCGCCGCAGCGCGCAGCTCGACTTCCGCCTCCACGTACTCCGCACGCAGCACGTGCAGGCCGCCGAGGTTCGAGCGCACCATCCACGTGCTCGCGTTGTCGCGCCCGAAGATGCGCTCGTGCAGCTCGACGGCCTCGAGGTGGAGCGGCAGCGCGCGCTCGTGGTCGCCCATCGCCTCGACGGTCGAGGCGAGGTTGCTGACGGCGGAAGCGGTGTTCGCGTGCAGGCGTCCGTGGGCGGCCGTCGAGGCGACGACGAGGCGCTCGAACAGCGCGCGCGCCTCCTCGAGACGACCGGTGGCCTGCAGGATCATGCCGAGCAGGTTGAGCGAGACCACCGTGGTCGCGTGGTGCTCGCCGAGGTGCGCGGTAGCCTCGGCCAGCGTCGCGCGGGCAAGTTCCTCGGCTTGGGCGAGCTCGCCGCGGCTGTGGCGCAGCGACGCGATCGTGTATTGCGTGGCGATGCGCTCGGCCGTCGCGAGCTCGCCGCGCGAGCGTTGGCCCGCGAGCACCTCCTCGAGCAGCGCGAGCGCCTCGTCGAACTGGCCGGCACGCTGCAAGACGTTCGCGAGCACGCCCTTCACCATCAGCGTGCCCAGGTGCGACTTGCCGAGCACACGCTCGCTGCGCGCGAGCGCATCGCGGGCCTCGCGCTCGGCGCGCCCAAGCTCGTTGCGGTCCATGCAGACCAGCGCGAGGCTCGCGGAAGTGTCGAGCACGTGCGGATGGTCGGGGCCGAGCGCCGCACGCTGCTCGCCAAGCAACGCCTCGAGGCCCGCGAGCGCCTCGTCGTAACGCGAGAGCCGCTGCTGCACTTGCGCGAGCTTCTGGCGCCAGCGCCAGAGTTCCGTCGCGTCGATCCCGCTCGCCCGCGGCGCACGCTCGACCGCTTCGGAGAGCAGGGCGAGAGCACGTTCGGGCTTGTCGAACTGGTATTCGACGGAACCCAGCATGGCCAGGCCACGCAGTCGATCGGGGTCGTCGGGAGCGCGGTCGCGCTCGTCGAGCTCGTGCAGCAGCGCCAGTTCCGTCAGGGCGACGTCGAGCCGTCCGAGATCGATCTGCACCACGGCCAGCTCGCGCCGCGCGTCGCGCTCGGGCCGCGATTCGGCGCCGTGGGCCGCGCGCACGAGCTCGACCGTGCGCTGCGCGTGAACGAGCGCCTTCTCGGGCAGCCGCAGGCTCTGGTAAGAGCTCACGAGCACGCGGCGCAGCGCCAGTTCGACCTCCGGCGCCTCGCTGAAGCGTGTCTCGAGCCTCAGCGCCGAGCGGTCGAGCGCCTCCGCGACGGTCAGCTCCCGATCGCTCTCACGCGCGGGATCCGCGAGGCCGAGCACGTCCTCGGAAAGGAACGTGCGCACCGCGTCCGCGATCGCCTTCTGCCGCTCCGCTTCGACGAGTGACGTGTTCGCAGCGGCGAGAGCCTCGGCGAGGCGCGCACTGGCTTCCTCCAGCTCGCGCCCACGCGACTGCGCCGTGTCGCGCGCCGTCTCGGCTTCCGCGAGCGCGTCGCTGCGTTGGATCGCGAGGCGCATCGAGATCGCCGTGGATGTCGTGAGCACCACGAACAACGCCGCGATCGAGGCGCTCGCGATCCGGTGGCGGCGCACCCAGCGCGTGAGCAAGTACGCGCGGCTCGCGGGGCGCGCGAGCACCGGCTCGTGCCGCAGGAAACGCCTCAAGTCGAGTGCCAGATCGCTCGCGGAGGCGTAACGCCGCTCACGGTCCTTCTCGAGCGCCTTGCCGAGCACCGTCTCGAGATCGCCGCGCAAGCGCGGCTCGAGCGTGCCCGCGCGCGGCGGATCGACCTGCTGGATGCGGCGCAGCGCCTCGAGCGGCGGGACGTCGGCGAGCTCGAGCGGCAAGCGCCCCGCGAGCAGCTCGTAGGCGACGACCCCGAGTGCGTAGACGTCGCTGCGCGCGTCGATCCTCTCGCGCCCGCTCGCCGTCTGCTCGGGCGACATGTAGGGCAACGTGCCGACGAGCTGCCCGAGCGCGGTGTGCTGCGTCGCGAGCAGTCGATCCGACTCCGTGGCCTGCGCGACGCCGAAATCGAGCACCTTGGGTTCGCCGTTCTCCGTCACGAGCAGGTTCGACGGCTTCAGGTCGCGATGGATCACTCCCGCGGAATGCGCGTGTTGCACGGCATCGGCGACGCGCGCGACCAGCTCGACGCGCTCGTGCAGCGAGAGCCCCCGCGACGTCGCCCAACGCACGATCGGCTCGCCGCGCACGAGCTCCATCGCGAAGTACGGCAGCTCGAGGGCACCCAGCCGCGCCGTTCCGCTGCCGTACACCTGCGCGATGCCGGGATGCTGCAGGCGCGCGAGCACCTGCGCCTCGCGCTCGAAACGCCGCAGTACCGCGCTCGAGAGCGTGTCGACGCGCAAGGTCTTCACCGCCACGAGCCGTCGCGGCTGCTGCTGCTCGGCCTCGTACACGACGCCCATGCCCCCACGCCCGAGCTCACGCAGGATCACGTAGTCTCCGATGCGTTCGGGCATCGGCGCCGCGACCGCCTCGAGCGGCTCGAGCGCCCGCGCCGCGCCGGAACTCGACTCCAGCAGCTCCTCGAGCTCACGCCGCACGGGCTCAGCGAGCTCCAGCCGTGCGAGAAACGCCGCGCGTTCGCTTTCCGGCTGCTCGAGCACCTGCCGGAACGCGCGCTGCAGCGTGTCCCACGTCTCACGGTCGTGCCCGCCGCTCACGGAGTCGCGTCCTCACCCTTGCGCAGCTCGCGGAAGAGCCACGCGCGCGCGAAGCTCCACTCGTCCTTCACCGTCGTCACCGAGAGCTCGAGCACGCCCGCCGTCTCGGCGATCGACAGTCCCGCGAAGTAGCGCAGGCTCACGACCTTCGCCTTGCGCTCGTCGAAGCTCTCCAGCCGCTGCAGCGCCTCCTCGAGCGCGAGCATGCGCTCGGGATCACGCTGCAGGTCGGGGAACTCGAGCGATTCGAGCGGGATCCGAGCCGCGCCACCGCCGCGCTTCTCCGCGTGCCTCGCGCGGGCGTGGTCGACGAGCACCTGCCGCATCGCGCGGGCCGCAGCTCCAAAGAAGTGCGCGCGGTCGCGCCACACGCTCTCGCCGTCGCCGGAGAGCTTGAGGTACGCCTCGTGCACGAGCGCCGTCGTCTGGAGCGTCTGCGGTTCCTGCTCGCGCCGCATCTCGCGGTGCGCGAGCCGGCGCAACTCCTCGTAGACGGCGGGAAGCCACTCGTCGCCCCCGGGGACGGGGCGCGAGCCGGTGGTGGACGGCGGGGAGACCATGCGAAGCACCTCCAGCCTAAGCCGCGCGCGCCGACCGCGCTCGCCCCCGCACCTCCGGCCGAGAATCCGCGCACTTGACCGGAAAATCCTGCCGGATCCGGCCCAAGAGGGAGCGCGCCGCCCCACCTGCGAGGTGAGACGGCGCGCCCTCCAGCAGCGCTTGCGAGCGCAACTACTGGCAGTCGTGACTACTGGCAGACCGTGAAGCGGACCGCGTTCGACAGGCCCGTCGTCGACGGGCTCGCCGGATCGCGCATCCACCACTGCGTGTAGATCGTCTCGCCGGGGTCGATGCCGTACTGGTTCATCACCGCGGTCGAGAACGTGTAGCTGTAGGTGCCGGTGCAGGAGTTGCCGAGCACCGCTCCGCCCGAGTTCTGGTTGGGCGTGCGGATCGTCGGCGCACCGACGCACATCGTGCCACCCTGGAAGGGTGCCGAGTTGGAGGCGTAACCGAAGAAGAGCAGGCCGAACTTTTGGTTGATGACGTTCGAGCAGGTCACCGTGAAGTTGCCGGCGCTCTTCGACGGCTGCACGCCGTTCGTCGCGATCGTGGGCACGCAGCCGAGCGAGTTGGTCTTGCCCGTGCAGTAGGTCGCGACCGAGCTCGCGTTCGCGAAGTACGGCCCGAAGTGCGACACGGGACCCGCGTTGCCGGCGAGGTCGATCGCGCGGACGTGGAAGTAGCGCGCGGTGTTGGTCGAGCCGATGTCCTGCGTGAAGCTCGGCACGAGCGTGTCCTGCACGCCGTCAGGATTGCTGGACGCCGAGGTGCTCCACAGGCAGGAGTACCCGAACACGCCCGAGCCACCCGTGTCGGTCGACGCCCCCCACGAGAGCGACACGTTGGTCGAGCAGCTCTGCGAGTTGGGCGTGTGCGAGCCCGTGACCAGGCCGATCGCGCTCGGATCGGTCGTGTCGATCCGGAACGGACCGACGTTGGCGTAGCTCGCGTTCCAGTTGCCGCTGTTGTCGACCGGACGCAGGTTGAGGTACCACGAGCCCTGCGTGAGCGTCGTCGGGTAGGAGAGCACCTGCTCGATGTCCTTCGCCGCGCTCGGCAGGCCGGCGCTCGGGCTCAGGAAGACGCCGTAGCCATCGACGCCCGAGATCGGGTCCGCGGCCTGCGACCACGTGAACGTGATCGTCGTGTCGTTGGTCCACTGGCCGACCGTGTGCGTCGACGACTGCAGGTTGGTCGGCAGCGGCGGCGGCGTGTTGTCGACGTAGACCGTGACCGAGTCGGTCACGTTCGTCGCGTTGTCGGAGCGCGCGTTGACCGAGAAGCTCTTCGCGCCTTCGGTGCTCCAGCGCGTCGTCCAGCGGTGCGTGCGGCTCGAGTTGTGGATCAGGTTGCCGACCGAGACGTCGCGGCCACCCGTGGCGTTGTGCGTGAGGTCGGCCGTCGAGCCATCGAGCAGCGTGTTGTAGGAGGCCTGCAGCGAGTCCCCCGAGGACGTCGAGTCGAAGAACACCGACGACGCGAAGTAGTCGGGGTTGGTGTAGGTCGACGTCAGGATCACGTCGTCGTTGGTGTTGACGTAGATGTCATTCGCGCTGACGTTGAGCGTCGGCGTCGGCGTCGTGTCGGCGTAGGTGACGATCACGCACACCCCGGCGCGCGTGTTCTGGAACGGCACGATCGCGGCCGGGTTGAGCTTGACCTTCCAGGCCGTCGCGGTCGGGTTGTTGACCATGCGCACCTCGGTGTTGTCCACCGAGGACTGCTGCGCGACGTAGTCTCCGGTGCTCACGGAGCCGGTGAACGGCGACGCGTCGAGGATCATGTCGACGTCGTTGATCAGGGCCTGCGAGGCGCCGGCCGAGGCCGCGGCCTCCTTGTAGTGGTAGACGACCGTCACGCGCGACGCGCCCGAGTTCACGGTGAAGTCGAGCTCGACACCGCCCGTCGTCCAGCTCTGGTCGAAGGACCAGAAGTACAGCGCCTGCTGCGAGGTGCCGTAGTTGGCCTTGTAGGAGTCGATGCGGCCGACGCCGTAGTTGTTGAGGTGCGTCGCGTCGCCCGAGGGCGAGTCGATCGTCTGGTTGGCGTGCGACAGCGTGCCCGCCATCATCACGGCCGAGAGCGCGCTGGGGTTGTAGCGCAGGAACGAGTAGTGGTCGCAGAGCTGCGCCGCGATGCCGCTCACCAGCGGCGTCGCCATGCTCGTGCCGCCCTTGTTGGTGTAACCGCTCGTCGTGCCGGCCTGCACCGAGTAGAGGTACTGGCCCGTCGCCGACAGGTTCGGCTTCCAGCGCCCGTCGCCGCACGGACCGCGGCTCGAGCCCGACCAGATCGTGCCCGGATCACCGACCGAGGCGTCGCGGTGCTTGAGCGTGTTGCCGACGGTGAGCGCGTTCTTGGCGACCGATTCCTCGCCGAGCGTGCCCGAGGTCGGGCCTTCGTTGCTCGCCGACCAGACCCACAGCTGGTTGTTGGCGAAGGCGTTGGCGTCGATCGTGCGCGGATCGGACTCCGTGCCGATGAACGGCGTCGTGACGACGTTCGAGCTGTAGGAGTTGCTCACGACCATCGGCGGCTGCGACGTGTTCGTGCCGTCGAAGTAGCTCGAGTTCATGCGCGAGAGGCGCGTCGCGAACGACGCACCGCTGCCGTTGCGGACGATGAACAGGCGCCGCGACGTCGTCGCGCCGACGCCGGGGACCGCGCCTTGGTAGCTGTCGTCGACGTCGTCGTTGCCCGAGAGCGTGCCCGCGACGTGCGAGCCGTGTCCGTTGGTGTCGTCGAAGGGATCGCCGGCGCCGCTGTAGTCCCAGCCGACGGCCCAGGCGTCGAGCGCCGTGTGCGCCGCGTAGTAGCCGGTGTCGATGTAGCCGAGCTGGCAGCTGCCGCTCGTCGCGCCGTCGTAGCTCGCGCGCACGCGGTCGGCGTTGGTGAGCGCCATGGCCTCGTCGTGGTCGTAGTCGGGCTCGAGGTCGAGGTCGATGAACTGCACGAAGTCGAGCGCGACGAGCTCCTCGAAGCGCTCCGCAGGAACCTCGGCCGCGAAGGCGCGGATCGACTCGGTCCAGACGCCGACCTTGACGCCGAGCTCCTCGAGCCGCTTCTGCTGCCAGCCGTTGGCGAACGTGTCGTAGGCATCCGACTCCGGGTTGCCACGCTTGCGGTTGCCGTCGGCATCACACTCCCACGTCTCGCCGACCAGCACGCGCGTGGAGTCCGCGCACAGGTCGCTCTCGAACACGTTGATGTTGACCGCGAGCTTCTGGCCCGCCTGCGCCTTGGCCAGCGTCGCGCTGACGTCGGGGTGGAGCTTCTGCCACGGCTGCACGGCGCCGATCCAGCGCACGAAGTCGAGGCCCGCGAGCTCCTGCAGCCGCGTCGGGTCGAAGCTCACCTTGAGCGTGTAGAACGGGTGGAACTCGATCACCTTCGCGCCGAGGCTCTCGAGCACGCGCACGCGCTCCTCCGTCATGCGCCGCTCGAACATCACGAACGCGTACGTGCGCGGCTGCGCGCGGCCGTCGAGGGGCAGGTGCGCGACGATCTGGGAGAGCTTGGGATCGATGCGCTCGCCCGCCGGCGGGTAGTGCTTGCCCGCCGCGAAGCCGAGGAAGTACGGGTCGCCGCTGGCGGGCTCGACGAGCACGTCCCCGCCGTCCTTCGCCTCGTACACGGGCGGAATCGGCAGGGGCACGGAGTCCGAGAGGTCGACGACGGGAACGACACGCGCCTCGCCGATCACCGCGTCGCGTTCGTCCTGGGGACGGAGCTGGACCAGCGGATCGACGGGCGCCTGCAGGAGCAGCGCGGCGGTGAAGAGGAACGACATGGGGTAGGTCTCGGTCTGGAGAAAAGGCGCCCCTCGCCGTCCTGGGCCCGTGCCCTTGGAGGGAAGCAGCGAGAGAAGTCGCGCCCAAGGACGATCCGCGGCCTGACGCGGGCGTTACGCGTGCGGCCCCCAGATTCACGGAATTTCCCGCAGCGCCCCTGCAAGGCCGCAGGGCGGCCCGGGACTCGCCCGAACCGCCCTGCAGCGCTCGTCCGTGGCCCTGGCGGGCCCCGCCGCGCGGTCACTGGCAGACCGTGAACCGCACCGCGTTGGAAAGGCCGGTCGTCGACGGGCTCGCCGGGTCGCGCATCCACCACTGCGCGTACACCGTGTCGCCGGGGTCGATGCCGTGGCTCGCCATCACCGAGGGTGTGAAGGCGAACGAGTAGGAGCCCGTGCAGCTGTTGCCACTCGCAGCGCCACCCGAGAGCTGGTTCTGCGTGCGGATCGTCGGCGACGCGACGCACAGCGTGCCACCCTGGAAGGGCGCCGAGTTCTGCGCGAAGCCGAAGAACAGGAGGCCGTTCTTCTGGTTGAGCACGTTCGAGCAGCTCACCAGCAGGTTGCCGACGTTGATCGACGGCGAGCCGCTCGCCGCGATCGTGGGCACGCAGCCCAGCGAGTTCGGCTTGCCCGTGCAGTACGTCACGGGCGTGGGCGACGTGATGTAGATCGGCCCGTAGTGGAACATGTTCTGGCCGTTGCCAGCGTTGTCGTAGGGCCGGATGTGGAAGTACCACGGCTGCGCCGAGGGGGCGAGCCCAGCGATGTAGGAGGTCGCCAGCGCCCCGACCTCGATCGTCGCGTCGGGCTGCGTGATCGGGTTGTGGTCCCACAGGAGCGACGCACCGGCGACGCCCGAGCCACCGCCGTCGGTGAGCGCGTCCCACACGATCGTCACGCTGCCGTCGCAGCGGTAGCTGCCGACCGCGTGGGTCGTCGACGTCAGGCCCGTGATGTAGTTGGGCTGCACGCCGTCGTAGCGGATCGGCCCGTACTGCGCGAAGCTCGCCGGCCAGTTGCCTGAGCGGTCGACCGGTCGCAGGCACAGGTAGAACGTGCCGAAGGAACCCGGCAGCGTCGTCGCGTAGCTCGGAGTGCTGTTCTTGTCCGAGACGGTGTCCGGCAGCAGCGGGATCGCCGTCAGCCCGACGCTGTAGCCGGCCATCCCGGAGAGCGGATCCTGGGTCTGCGTCCAGCTCGCGCTGAACGAGTTCGAGTTGACCCACGTCCCGGCCGGGTGCGTGCTCGACGTGATGCCCGTCGGCAAGGGCGGCGGCGTGCCGTCGACCACGATCGCGGCGAGGTCGGTCTTGTCGACCCAGTTGTCCGAGCGCGCGTTGACCGTGAAGCTCTTGAAGCCTTCCGTCGCCCAGCGCGTGGTCCAGGTGGCCGAGCGCGAGGCGTTGGGGCGGATGCTGCCGAGCAGCACGTCGCGCCCACCCTGCTGGTTGCCCATGTAGTCGACCGCGGCGAAGTCGTCGAGCTCGCCCACCGACGCGACCAGCGTGTCGCCGGTCGAGGTCGAGTCGAGGAACACCGCCGACGCGACGTACTCGGGGTTGAAGGCCGTCGCGGTGATGTCGACGTTCTCGTTGGGCTTGATGGCCGTCTTCGAGGCCGTCACGGTGAACGTGCCGTCCGGCGTCGTGTCGTCGTAGTGCACGAGCACCGCGATGCCGACGCGCGTCGTGCTGACGACGCTCTCGGGGTGCAGCTTGACACGCCAGGTCCCCACCGCGGGGTTGTCGATCATGCGGATCTCGGTGTTGTCGCGGTTGGACTGCTGCGCCGAGTATTCGCCCGAGTTGGTGGTCGTGTTGATGCCGTTCGTCGGGCTGTCGATCCACAGGTCGAGGTCGTTGACCAGCGCCGTCGCGGCGCCGGCCGAGGAAGCGCCCTCGTGGTAGTACAGGCACACGACGATGCGCGTCGCGCCGCTGGAAACCGGGACGTCGACGTACCCACCGGCGCCCGTGCCCTGCGTCCAGCCCCAGAAGTAGATCGCGCCCGGGCCGTAGTGCGCCTTGTAGGCGTCGAGCCGGCCCGCGCCCCAGGCGTCGAGGTGCGTCGACGTCGGCGTCTGCAGCAGGAGGTTGTCCTTCGTCACCGCGCTCGCCATCAGCAGCGCGCCCGTCGTCGTCGGGTTGTGATGCAGGAAGGTGTGGCGCTGCATGAGCTGCGCCGCGACGCCCGTGACGTGCGGGGCGGCCATGCTCGTGCCGGACTTCGACACGTAGCCGTTCAGGTCGTCGGCGTCGCACGACAGGATGGAGGTCGCCGGAGCCGAGAGGTTCGGCTTCCAGCGGCCGTCGGCGAGCGGCCCGCGGCTCGAGGCGGTGTACATCTCGCCGGGGTCGTCGGCGCCCGTGGCGTAGTCGCGCACGCCGCCGACGGTGAAGGCGTTCTTCGCCGAGGGCTCGACGCGCACGGTGCTCGCGCCCGGACCGTCGTTGCCCGCCGCGAACACGTGCAGCTGCGGGAAGCTGAAGATCGAGGCGTCGATCGTGCGGCAGTCGGCCTCGCTGCCGAACGAGCCGCCGGCGGGCGAGGGCGTGCCCCAGGACTGGTTGATCGCGTGCGGGCGCGGCGTGACGTTGCCGCTGCCGTCGGTGTAGCTCGAGTCGAACGTGCCGAACACGGTCGCCATCGAGGCGCCGCCGTACCAGCAGCCGGCACCGTAGAACAGCTTGGTGTTGAAGAAGCGCGTCGTCGCAGTGCCGGCCACCGAGCGCGCGGCGCCTTCGTGGCTCGCGTCGACCGCACCCGAGCCCATGATCGTGCCCGCGACGTGCGTGCCGTGGCCGCACACGTCGTCGGTGGTCGCCTCGGCGGAGCCGGACAGGTTGCTCGCGGTCCAGAAGAACCCGGTGAGGTCGGCGTGCGAGTACTCGATGCCCGAGTCGCCCTCGCCGACCACCGCCGGTGCGGCGCCGGTGTAGAAGCGCCGGGTGTAGTCGGCGAGCACCATCGGCATCGACTCGTCGTGCGCCAGCGTCGGCATGCCGTGGGGCTCGATGAACTGCACGAAGTCGAGCTCGGCCGCGAGTTCGACCTGTGCCGGCGCGAGGCGCACGCGGAAGGCGCGGATCGCGTCGACGTACTCGAGCACCTCGATGCCGAGGAGCTCGAGCTCGCGCTGCTGCCAGCCGTTGGACTGCCACGCCTTCGCGACGCGCGCGGGATCCTCGACGAGCGCCACGCCGTCGGGGCCGCCCTGCTCGAGCGTGCCGACGGCGCGCCAGGTCGAGTCCGCGCACAGGTCGGAATCGAATACGCTGATGTAGCTCTCGGCGAGCTCGCCGTCGCGCAGGCTGGCGAGGGCCTCGCCCATCGCGCGGTGCACCTTCTGCCAGCGCCGCGGGACGCCGACCCAGCGCACGAAGTCGAGCGACGCCACGGCGGCGACCTGCTCGGGCGTGAGCGCGACCTTCATCGAGTAGTGCGGGTGGAACTCGAGCACGCGCACCCCGAGCGAGCGCAGCGCGTCGAGGCGCGCCTGCGTGATGCGGCGCTCGAACATCACGAACGCGTAGGTCTCCTGCGTCGGGCGGCCGTCGTTCCAGCGCGAGCGCAGCTGGCCCAGGAGCTCGGGGTCGATGCGCTCGCCCTTGGGCGGGAAGTACGCGCCCGCGGTGAACGACAGGAAGTACGGGTCGCCACTGGCGGGCTCGACCAGCCGGTCACCGTCGGGGCCCGGCTCGAACACGGCCGGAATCGGCAGCGGGACGGAGTCGTCGAGTTCGACCGGCAGCGTCTGCACGGCGGTCGGGTCGTTGGCGGGGAACGGCTTGAGCTCGGCGGCGGGTTGCGCCGCCTGCTGGGCCAGCAGGGCGAGAAGGAGGGTAGGGCTCATCGGTCGGATTCCGTCGGGGAGGCCAGAGGCCAGAAAAAACGGCCCTGGCGGGCTCGTGCGGGGTGTTTGGTTGGGGTGGAGCCGCCCCGGCCGCGGGCGGGAGTTCGCCAATCGCTCGCGGCCGGGTCGGGGACCCGGAGGAGGTGATCCGCGGCCCGCGGGCGGCGTTACACCGCCTTCACGGAAATCCGCCCGCGGACTCACCGTGGGAAAAATCCCCCGCCCGCAAGACCGGAAGGAAGCGGCCCCGAGGGTGGAGCCGCCGCGCCGCAGAGGCCGATAGCGCCCGGGACGCATCCCGCGTCCTTCCCCCCGCCATGTCCGCAAGCTCCCCGCTCCCTGATCCGACCTCGGCGCCGGCCCGACGGCATTCGTCCGCTCGGTTGGTGCTGCAACTGCTCGCGACCGTGTTCGTGGCCGAGCTCGTCGTGATGCTCGTGCTGCCGTCCGTGCTGCCCGCTGAGGCGCCGCCGGCGTTGGCCGGGCTCGTCGACGCCCTGCTCTTGAGCGGAGCGGTCGCGCTCGTGTCGCTGCCGCTCGCGAACGCCGCGAACCGGTGCGCGAAGGTGGTCGAGCAGGAACTGCGACAGCGCACCGAAGAATCCGAGCATGCGCGGCGCGAGCTCGAGATCTACCGCCGCGCGATCGAGCACCACGCGCTCGTCGCCATCACCGACGAGGCCGGTCGTGTGCTGCAGGCGAACGCCAAGCTGTGCGAGGCGCTCGGATTGCCGCGCGAGCGCGTGCTCGGCTCCGAAGGACTCGTGCTCGGGTGCGGCCTGCATCCGCGCGAGTTCTGGGACGCGATGGAAGCGCGCATCCGAGCCAACGAGGTCTGGCAGGCGGAAATCAAGGAACTTGGGCCCGATGGCCAGCTCCACCACCGCCTGACGACGGTCGTGCCGTTCGAGGCGGAGGGCGCGCTGCGGCGCATCGTCGTGCAGAGCGACGTCTCCGAAGCTCGCAACGCCGCCGCGCACTTCCGCGAGATGGCGCAGCGCCTCGAGAAGATCTCCTCGCAGCTGCCCGGCGTCGTCTACCAGTTCCGCCTGCGCCACGACGGGAGTTCGCATTTCCCCTACGCCAGCGAGGGCATCCGGCAGATCTACGGGCTGGCTCCCGCGGACGTGCGCGAGGACGCGACGCCGGTGTTCGGAGTGTTGCACCCCGAGGACCTCGACCGCGTGCGCGCGCGCATCCTCGAGTCCGCTCGCGACCTGACGCAGTGGCGCGATGAATATCGCGTCGTGCACGCCGACGGCCGCGTGCGCTGGGTGATGGGCAGCTCGGTGCCGGAGCGCGAGCACGACGGCGCGGTCCTGTGGCACGGTTTCATCACCGACATCACGGAGCGCCGGCTCGAGCAGGAAGCGCTCGAGCGCGCCAAGGAAACGGCCGAGCGTGCGGCGCGCGTCAAGAGCGAGTTCCTCGCGGCGATGAGCCACGAGATCCGCACGCCGATGAACGGGGTGCTCGGCTTCACGAACCTGCTGCTCGACACGCCGCTCGACGAGGAACAGACCGAGTTCGTGCGCACGATCGAGGGCTCGGGTCACGCGCTGCTCTCGATCCTCGACGACGTGCTCGACCTGTCGAAGATCGAGGCCGGGGCGCTCACGCTCGAGCGTACGGACTTCGAGCCGCGCCGCGCGGTCGAGGAGGTCGGCGTCCTGCTGGCGAGCCGCGCGCAGGAGCGAGGCCTCGAGCTGGTGACCTCCGTCTCGCCCGAAGTGCCCGAGTGCGTGCGCGGCGATCCCGGCCGTGTCCGGCAGGTGCTGCTCAACCTCGTCGGCAACGCGGTCAAGTTCACCGAGCGGGGCGGCGTGACGGTGCGGATCGGCGGGCAGCCGCCGGCGGAGATGGAGATCGAGGTCGCCGACACCGGGATCGGCCGGGTCGAGGACCTGCTGGGCAAGAAGGTGGCGCTGGTCCAGTTCACCCCCTCCCACTGGATGCTGGACTACGCCATCGACAACAGCGCCCTCCTCGCCCCCCAGAAGAAGGCCCTCCGGAACAACCTGGTGTTCGTCGGCGCCGACGAGGGCACGCCCGGGGTCCGGGCGATGTTCGAGTCCGGCGCGGTCCAGGCGGCGGTCCTGTGGGATCCCGACGCCTCCCTCGCCCTGCGGAAGCCCGGCGCCCACGTGGTCTTCTCCACCAGCACCGCCACCAGCCTGGTGTACGACGGGATCGTCTGCGACAGCCGCGTCGTCGCCCAGCACCCCGAGGTGGTCCAGCGCCTCGTGGCGGGGTGGTTCGAGGGGGTGGGCCTGGCGGAGGCGGACGCGGGCAAGGCCATCGACGCCCTCACCGCCACCGAGCCCTCCTTCGCCGACCTCGAGAAGAAGGAGGGGCGCGAGTTCATCGCCGGGCTCTTCAAGTCCATCAAGTGGACGGACCTGGACGACAACGTGCGGATCCTCGGCCTGAACACCGGGGACGGCGGCGACTTCGCCCGGGTCTACAGCGAGGCGGGGAAGGTGTGGCGCGCCAACGGCGGGATCGCCGATCCCAGCGTCCCGCCGATCCCTCCCATGGCGGCGGTGGACACGCGCTTCGTCGAGGCCCTGGTGGCCAAGAAGCCCGAGGCCAAGGCCGAGGCGGCGAAGCCCGAGTTCACCTTCGATCCCAAGGAGCGCCAGGCGGTGGTGACCCCCAAGGCGGCGCCGGTGCTCACCAAGCCCGTTGCGGTCTTCTTCGCCTCGGGATCGGGGAAGCTGGACCGGAACGCCCAGCGGATCCTGGACGACCAGGTCGCCCCCCTCGTGCAGAGCATGGGCAACGCCTACATCTCGGTGGAGGGCAACACCGACGTCAAGGGCAGCGCCGCCACCAACCGCAGGCTCAGCCAGGAGAGGGCCCAGGCGGTCGTGGACTACCTGGTCGCCAACTACGCCTTCGACCGCGCCCGGTTCAACGTCGCCGGCAACGGACCCGACAAGCCGGTCTGCTCCGAGCCCGGCGAGGAGTGCCTGGAGCGCAACCGAAGGACCGACGTGGCCGTCTACGCCCGCTGAACGGATCCCGCTTCCTCGATGTGGAACCCCCACGCCCCCCTCGCGCCGTCCACCCGGCGGGCCCTCGGCCTCGCCACGATGGCGGGGGTGCTCCTGGCCTGGGCGGTGGTCTCGGGCGCGGGCCTGCTGAAGCCCGCCTTCCTCCCCGCGCCGTGGGCGGTGCTGAAGGCCCTGCTGAGCCTCGCCTGGCAGGCGGGGAGCGAGGGGGGTGGATCGAGCCCCCTCCTGGTCGCCGCCGCCTGGTCCCTGGGCAGGGTCTTCGCCTCGGTGGCGCTGATGGTGGCGGTGGGGGTGCCGCTGGGGGTGCTCATGGGCGCCTCCCCCCGGATCGACGCCGCGATCTCGCCCCTCACCGATCCCCTGCGCTACGCCCCCATCACCGCGTTCCTGCCGCTGTTCATCATGTGGTTCGGGATCGACGAGACGATGAAGATCGCCTTCCTGTGGTTCGGCGGCGTCGTCTACCTGGTGCCCATGGTGCGGGACGCGGTGCGGGCGGTGCCCCTGGACTACCTGGTGCAGGCCGAGGACCTGGGCTTCGCCCCCCACGAGACCATCCGCCACGTCCTGGTGCCCCTGGCGATGCCCCGGATCATGGACGCCGTGATCGTGGACTTCGGGATCGCCTGGACGTACATCGTGGTGGCCGAGTACGTGAACGCCCGGGAGGGCCTGGGGATGCTCATCCAGACCGCCCGCCGCCTGTCCGCCACCGACCGGGTCTTCGCGGTGATCGCGGTGATCCTCGCCCTGGCGCTGCTGACCGACACCACCATGCGCCGCCTCAAGCGGCGCCTCTTCCCCTGGCAGGCGGACGGATGAGCGAGACCCGCCAGGCTCCGCCCCGGATCGAGCTCTCCTCCATCGTCCAGGAGTACCCGGACCCGAAGGGAGGGGCGCCGGTGCGGGTGGTGGACGGGATCGACCTGGTCTACGAGGGGGCGGGGATCAACATGCTCCTCGGCCCCTCGGGGTGCGGGAAGTCCACCCTGCTCCACATGATGGGCGGGGTGCGGCCGCTGGGCGCGATGACCCCCACCTCGGGGACCGTGCGGATCGACGGCGAGGAGTGTCGGGGATCCCACCCCGACGCGGTGATGGTCTTCCAGCGCTACCTGAACCGCCCCGACATGACGGTGCGCCAGAACGTGGAGCTCCCCTTCCGGGCGAGGCTGTGGCGGGGCCGCGTGCCGGCCCGGGAGCAGGCGCGCCGGGTGGAGGGCGCCCTCGAGAGCGTGGGCCTCGCCGACAAGGCCGAGCACCGCCCCAGCCAGCTCTCCGGCGGCCAGAACCAGCGGGTTGCCCTGGCGCGGGCCCTGGTGCTGCGCCCCCGCTTCCTGCTGATGGACGAGCCGTTCGGCGCCCTGGATGCCCAGATCCGCGCCGAGATGCAGTCCCTGCTGGTGCGCCTGTGGGAGGAGCACCGCTTCCTGGTGGTCTTCGTCACCCACGACATCACCGAGGCGCTGCTGCTGGGGGATCGGGTGACGGTGCTGTCCACCCACCCCGCCCGGATCGCCGACGACTTCGTGCTCACGGAGCCCCGGATCCGCTCCGAGCAGTGGCTCCGGACCCCCCAGGCGGTCGCCTTCGCCGACCGGATCATCGACCGGCTGCGGGGGCCCACGGGCGTCCCCGGGGGCCAGGTCCGGGTGACGGTGTGAGGGGGAGGGGAGGCCCGCCGTGGCGCTGAGGGGCCGCCCGCCCAACCCGGAGGACGTCTCCTACTTCAAGGAGATGCTCGGCCACCCCGCGAACCTGGGCGCCCTGTGCGGCTCCCTGGTGCTGGGATCCGTCGCCCTGGTGGCCAGCGGGGTGATGGGCTGGGCGCTGCTGCCCATGATCGGCTACGCCGGGGCGGCGGGGATCGCCTCCCTCTTCGTGCCCGACTCGCCGGTCTTCCGGGAGTACGTGGACCGCAAGAAGAGGGCCGAGGCCCGGGAGCGCCACCGCCAGTACCTGCTGGACGAGATCCGGAGGCGGGCGGGGGATCCCGACGCCCCGGGGGGCGGGACCTCCCCCTCGGACTGGAGCGACCACTGGGAGCGCTACCGCCGCATGAGGGAGCGCTTCGAGTCCCTCGCCCGGGTTGCGGCCCAGAAGGGCACCTCCCTGACGGCCTACGACCTGGAGAAGCTGGACGACGCCACGGTGGACTTCCTGCGGCTCTTCCACGGGCGCCTGGCGATGCGGGAGCGGATCCGCTCCAACGACCCCGACGAGCTGCGAGGCGGCATCAAGAGGGTGGAGCGGCAGGTGGAGGGGGCGCGGACGGCGACGGACCGGATGCAGTTGGAGAAGGCCAAGGCGGACCTGGAGAAGCTCCTCCAGCGCCACGAGAGCCTGAAGGCCCGGGACACGGCCGCCGCGGCGGCGCTGCTGTCGGCGTCGGACACCTTCGAGGAGGTGTACCACCACATCCTCACCAACCCCCACGCCAGCGGCATGTCCGACTACCTGGAGGGCGTCGCCGACCGGTTCGCCATCGAGGAGGAGCTGAGCCTGGAGGTGGAGCGGGAGCTGGGCGAGCTGAAGGCCCGCCCCGAGCGGGAGGCCGAGCCCCCCTCCCAGGCGGCGCGGAGGGGGGGGAAGACCGGCCAGGGGGCTTGATCCCGGCCGCCCC
>JABWBL010000471.1 GCA_013360535.1 Planctomycetaceae bacterium | reverse complement strand
GCCGCGTTCGCCGGGTGTCGACCCGCGCCTCGAGCCGTTCCGGCGCGCCATGCGCGGCGAGGCGGCGATCGTGGTGAGCGTCGACCGCGAGGACGAGATCCTGGCCTGCGTCGCGGCTTTCGAGGCCGTCGGCATCAAGCCGGTGCTCTACGGCGCGGACGACGCGTGGAAGATCGCCGACCAGCTGGCCGGTCGCGTCGCGGGCGTGCTGCTCACGCAGCAGGTGCTCGCGATCGCCGGCGAGAACGGCCTCAACGGCCTGCGCAACCGCTATGCGGAACTCGCGTCGGCCGGTGTGCCGATCGCATTCCACAGCGCGGCGGAAGAAGGCGCGGCGGAGTTGCCGCTGATGGCGGCCTACGCGATCTCGCGTGGGCTCAGCCCCGAGGCGGCGCTGCGCGCGCTGACGAGCGACGTGGCGAAGATGATGGGCCTCGCGACGCGCGTCGGCCGTCTCGCGCGCGGGCTCGATGGCGACGTGCTGCTGCTCGACGGTCCGCCGCTCGAGCCGGCGACGCGTGTGCTGCGCGCCTTCGTCAACGGCACCGAAGTTCGCTGAGAGCTCGTGAAGAAATGAAGCTACGAGCTCTCAGAGTGCTTGTTGCGCCGTCGCCTGGCGGCGCCGGACGTCGAGCTCGTGAAGAAATGAAGCTACGAGCTCTCAGAGTGCTTGTTGCGCCGTCGCCTGGCGGCGCCGGACGTCGAGCCTGTGAGATTCCTTACAGGCCCTGATCCCTGGAGTGAACGAGTTGGTCCTGTCCGTCGTCCTGACCGCGAGCTTCGCCCTGACCTCGCTCTGCGGCACCCAAGAGGTGTCCGCGGGCGAGAAGGGCGGAGCTGCGCTCGCGCTGCGCGCGCGCAAGATCGTCACGTGCTCCTTCGAGGGCGCGCAGGCGGTCGACGACGGCGTGCTGGTCGTGCGCGACGGCAAGATCGTCGCGGTCGGGCCGGCGAGCGAAGTCGCGCTGCCCGTCGACTGCCGCTTCGTCGATGTCGGCGAGTCGTGGCTCGTGCCGGGTTTCATCGACCTGCACTGCCACTGCGCGGGCCCGGACCTGTTCAGCGGCAAGAACGACATCAACGACCTCGTCTACGTCACGCAGCCCGAGCAGCGCGTCGGCCCGGCGGTCACGCTCGGCAACAACGCGCTCAAGCTCGCGGTCGCCGGCGGCGTGACGACGGTGCTGTTCATCCCCGGCTCGGGCTCGAACTGCGGCGGGCAGGGTGTGCTGCTCAAGACCGGGTTCGAGCGCTGGGACGAGGCGCTCGTGCGCGATCCGGGCTCGCTCAAGGTCGCGCAGTGGGGCAACCCCGAGAGTTACCTCGGCGGCGTCGGCAAGACGTGGGAGAACTGGCACTTGCGCCAGATGTTCCGCCAGGGCGCTGCCTATGCGCGCGCGTGGTCGGAGCACGAGGCCGGGAATGCGCCCAAGCCGCGCAAGGACCTGCGGCTCGACGTCTTCCGTGAGCTCGCCGACAAGCGCACGCAGGTCTCGGTGCACACGCAGGTCTATCAGGTCGTGCTGATGACGATCACGATGATCCGCGGCGAGTTCGGGCTCGACACGTACATCGACCACGGCGAGTGGGCCGGGTACCTGACGGCGCCGCTCGCCCAGAAGATGGGCGTGAACGCGATCATCGGCCCGCGCGAGATCGAGACGCCGACCGGACGCTTCTTCGACACCGACGGGCAGATCCAAGGGATCGCCGCCGAGTACCAGAAGCGTGGGCACACGATGATCGGCTTCAACACCGACTCGCCGGTCGTCGACGAGCACCAGCTCTTCCTGCAGGCGGCGGTCGCCTGCCGCTACGGCTTCGACGCGACGGAGAACCAGGGCCTGCGCGGGCTGACGATCGTCCCCGCGATCACGGCCGGGATCGCCGACCGCGTCGGAAGTCTCGAGCCCGGCAAGGATGCCGACGTGCTCGTGGTCACCGGGAATCCGCTCGACCCGCGCACGGCGGTCGAGCAGGTCCTGATCGAGGGGCGCAAGGTCTACGACGCGGCGCAGGGCCGCAGGTTCTAGGAGCAGCGCGATGATCCGTTCGTTCGTGATTGGCTTGATGACGGCCTTCGGGGCCGCGGTCGCTTCGGCGCAGGCGGAACAGCCCGCGCCGGGTTCGGTCGGCGGTCCGGGGCTCGCGCTCCTGTGCTCCAAGGCGCTCGTCGCCGCGTTCAACGGCGAGCAGGTCGTCGACAACGCGATCGTGCTCGTGCGCGACGGCAAGATCGAGAAGGTCGCGCCCGCGGCCGAGGTCGCGGTGCCGGTCGGTTACGCCGTGCGCGATCTGGGCCCGCTGTGGTGCATGCCGGGCATGATCGACCTGCACAGCCACGTCGGCGGGGCGATGGACATCAACGAGATGGTCTACGTGACCAATCCCGAGCTGAAGGTGCGCGCCTCGGTCATCCCCGACAACACGGAGTTCAAGCGCGCGATCGCGGCCTCGGTGACGAGCGTGCTCTACATCCCCGGCTCCGGCACGAACTCGGGCGGGCAGGGCGTGCTCCTGAAGACCGGCGCGAAGACCTACGAAGAGGCCGTGATCCGCGATCCGGGCTCGCTGAAGGTCGCGCAGTGGGGCAACCCCGAGCGGTACCTGTTCGGCGTCGGCAAGACGTGGGAGAACTGGCACCTGCGGCACATGTTCACGCAGGGCCTCGCCTACGCGAAGCGCTGGGAGGCGTTCGAGCGGGGCGAAGGTCCCCAGCCCAAGCGCGACCTGCGGCTCGAGCTCTTCCGCGACCTGTCGGCGAAGCGCACGCAGGTGTCGACGCACACCCAGGTCGCGCAGGTCGTGATGATGACGATCCTGATGATCAAGGGTGAGTTCGGGATCGACGTGTACATCGACCACGGCGAGTTCGGCGGCTACCTGTACGCCGGCGTCGCGCAGCAGATGGGCGTCAACGCGATCCTCGGCCCCCGCAACGTCGACGTGCCCAGCCGCGGCATGATCGACTGGGTCTCGAGCAACCCCGAGAAGATCCAGGGCCTCGCCGCCGGCTACGCCGAGCGTGGCCACAAGATGATCGGCTTCAACACGGACGCGCCGGTCATTCCGCAGGAAGAGCTCTTCCTGCAGTCGGCCGTCAACGTGAAGTACGGCTTCGACAACTCCGACATGGCGGCGGTGCGCGGCCACACGATCGTTCCGGCGATCACCGCCGGCATCCAGAACCGCGTCGGCAGCCTCGAGCCCGGCAAGGACGCCGACATCGTCGTGATCTCCGGCGACCCGTCCGACCCGCGCTCGCACGTCGAGCTCGTGCTCGTCAACGGCAAGGTCGTCTACGACCCCCGCGTGGAGCCCCGTCGCTTCTGATGCGCCCCGTCCGCGCCCTCGCCCGTCGCTTCGTGCGCTGCTCGCTGGCCCTCGCGGCCGCGTGCGG
>JABWBL010000470.1 GCA_013360535.1 Planctomycetaceae bacterium | reverse complement strand
AGCGCCGAGGTGTCGCTCGAGCGCACGTGCAGCGCGCGCAGCGGCTGGCGCACCTTGTGCCCGACCTTCTCGCGCAGCGCGCGCCCCATCGTGACCACGCGCTGCACGACCTCGACGCCGCGCTCGAGCTCCGGCGCGAGGAGGCGCTCGTCGGCCACCGGTGCGAGCTGGGCATGCACGGAGCCGCGACCGGGCTCGAGCCTGCGCCACAGGAGTTCCGCGGTGAACGGCGCCAGCGGCGCCATCAGCAGCGACACCGCACGCAACGCGCCATGCAGCGTCGCGAAGGCCGCGAGCTTGTCCGCCCCCGACTCGCCCTTCCAGAAACGGCGCCGGTTGCGGCGGATGTACCAGTTGGAGAGCTCGTCGACGACGAACGTCTCGATCGCGCGCGCCCCCCCGGCGAGGTCGTAGTCGGTGAACCTCCGCCGCACGTCGGCGACGAGCGACTGCGTGCGCGACACGAGCCAGCGGTCGATCTCCGGCCGCGCCGCGACCAAGGGAATGCGCACGTCCGCGGGATCGAAGCGGTCGATGCGCGCGTACTCCTGGAAGAAGCGGTAGGAGTTGGCGAGCGTGCCGAAGAGCCCGCGCTGGACGTCGGCGAGCGCCGCGGGATCGAAGCGCTTGGGCAGCCACGGCGCGGCGCTGCCGACGAGGTACCAGCGCACCGCGTCGACACCGTGCTTCGCGATCGCCTCCCAGGGATTGACGATGTTCCCAAGGCGCTTGGACATCTTGACCCCGTCCTTGTCGAGCACGAGCCCGTTGACGAGGCAGGTCGAGTACGCGGGGCCAGCTCCCAGCTCGGGATGCTCCAACGTCATGAACGCGCCGATCGCGTGCAGCGTGTAGAACCAGCCGCGCGTCTGGTCGAGGCCCTCGCAGATGTACGACGCGGGGAACTGGTCGCGCAGCTTCTCGGCGCTGCCGGCCACATGCGGGAAGCCGTGCTGCGCGTAGGGCATGGCTCCAGAGTCGAACCAGCAGTCGAGCACGGCGTTCGTGCGCCGCATCGTGCCCCCGCACTTCTCGCAGGGCAGCGTGACGGTGTCGACCGACGGCTTGTGGAAGTCGAAACCCTCGGGAAGCTTGCCGGAGAGCCTCGCGAGCTCGCCCGCACCTTCGACCGCGCGCTCGTGCTCGCACGACCCGCACGTCCAGAACGGCAGCGGCGTGCCCCAGTAGCGGTCGCGCGAGATGTTCCAGTCGACGTTGTTCTCGAGCCACTCGCCGAAGCGCGCGCTGCCGACCTCGCCGGGCACCCAGCGGATGCGGCGGTTCTGCTCGAGCATGCGCTCCTTGAGCGCCGTCGTGCGCACGAACCAGGCCGGTGCGGCGTAGTAGAACAGCGGCGTGCTGCAGCGCCAGCAGTGCGGATAGCTGTGCGTCTCCTCGGAGTCCTTGAACATCAGCCCGCGGTTCTTCAGGTCCTTCGCGAGCGCCTTGTCGGCGTCCTTGAAGAACGTGCCGCGCACGGCCGGCCCGAACTTCGCGCCTTCGGGCGCGCCGGCGATGTCGCACAGAAGCCGCCCTTCGGCGCCGACGGCCTGACGCACCACGAGCCGGTTGCGCCGCGCGACCTCCCAGTCGTCCGCGCCGTAGCTCGGAGCCTGGTGCACGATGCCCGTGCCGTCCTCGACGGTCACGTACTCGGCGCCGTAGACCTTGAACGAACCCGCGGCGTCCGGCTTCCACGCGCCGGGCTCGACCTCGGGCACGGCGACGTCGAACACGGGCACGTACGCAGTGCCGACGAGCTCGCTGCCGCGCTTGCGGCCGAGTTCCTCGTGCTCACCGAGCGCGGCTTTCGCGCGCTCCGCCGCGACCCACAGGATCTCGTGCCCCGCCGAGCCTTTCGCCGCGCCCTTGGGCACCGGCAGCGCGACGCGCGCACGCACGTACTCGCGCTCGGGGTGCACCGCGAGCGCGACGTTGGAAGGCAAGGTCCACGGCGTCGTGGTCCACGCGAGCAGGCTCTCGCGCTCCGGCCCCGCCTGTTCGGCGAGCACGAAACGCACGTACACGCTCGGGTCGGGGATGTCCTTGTACACACCCGGCTGGCCGAGCTCGTGCGACGACAGGCCCGTGCCGCAGCGCCCGCAGAACGGCAGCACCTTCTTGCCGCGGTACACGAGGTTCGCGCGGTGCATGCGGGCCAGCACGTACCACACCGAATCGACGTAGGTCGCGTCGTAGGTCACGTACGGGTTGGCGTAGTCGAGCCAATAGCCGATGCGCTCGCTGAGCCGCTCCCACTCGTCCTTGTAGGTCCACACCGACTCGCGGCACTTGGCGTTGAACTGCGCGACGCCGTAGGCCTCGATCTGCGGTTTTCCGCTGATTTTCAGCTGTTTTTCGACCTCGAGCTCGACCGGCAGGCCGTGCGTGTCCCAGCCCGCCTTGCGTTCGACGCGCTTGCCGAGCATCGACTGCCAGCGGCAGACCGTGTCCTTGAGCGTGCGCGCGAGCACGTGGTGGATGCCGGGCTTCCCGTTCGCCGTCGGCGGCCCTTCCCAGAACACGAAGGCCTCGCCGCCCGAGCGCGCGCGCTGCACCGCGGCGAACGTGTCCTCGCTGCGCCACAGCGCGAGCACGCTCTCTTCGGCCGCAGCCGGAGCGCCCGAGAAATCCGCGGGAAGAGGCTCGAAACGAGGGGCTTGCGCCGGGGTCACGTCGCTCATACGGCAGGGCGTTTTACCAAGCCTGCGTCCGGATTTCCGCCGCGATGCGCTCGGCGAGCTCCAGCGCCGCGAGACCGTCCTCGCCGGTCACTTCCGGTCGCGTGCCCGAGCGCACCGCGCCGAGGAAGTGCTCGAGTTCGGCCTGCAACGGGCGCTCGTGGCCCGCGAGGTCGAGCTCGACGAGCTCGAGCATGCCGCTCGACACGAGGTCGGTGCGCGCCGCGATTTCTTCCGGCGTCAGGTTGGAGAGCGCGCTGCGGCCCTCCTTCCAGCGCGGGCCCTTCTTCACGACGAGCCCGTAGTTCTTGTGCATGTCGAGCGACACGTAGGCCGACGACGAGAACATGCGCAGGCGGCGCGTCGGCTGCAGCGAGGCGCGGCTCGCGGTCACGTTGGCGCGCGCGCCATTCTCGAACACGAGGCGCACGCTGGCCATGTCCTCGTGCTCGGTCAGGATCGCGCCACCGGCCGCGTCGACGGACTTCACCGGCGAGCCGACGAGGTACCGCACGAGGTCGAGGTCGTGGATCATCAGGTCGTGCACGACGCCGATGTCGGTCGATCGGAAGCTGAACGGCGCGAGGCGCTGGCACTCGACGAAACGCGGCACGAAACCGAGCTCGCGCACCTTGCGCATGCCGGGCTGGAAGCGCTCGACGTGGCCGACGGTGAGCGTCGCGCGGCCGCGCTCGGCGGCGGCGAGGATCGCGCGCGCCGACGGCAG
>JABWBL010000469.1 GCA_013360535.1 Planctomycetaceae bacterium | reverse complement strand
GCGCGTGCACCTGGCGCGCCTCGTCGGCGCGGCCGAGCTGCGCGTAGGCCTGCATCAGGTTGAAGCCCGTCTCGGGGCGGTGGCGGCGCTCGTCGAAGCGCGGGCCGACGAGCTCGACGAGCTCGTTGAGCTTGCCGGCCTTGCCGAGGTCCGCGCTCGCGCCCATCAGGGCGCCCGGATCACGCGCCACGAGGTCCATCACGCCACGCAGGAGCTCGATGCCGCGGTCCGCGTCCTGCGTGCGCAGCTTCTGCTGGGCGAGCCACAGCGTCGCGCGCCAGTTGCCCGGGCCCTTGGAGAGGTCCTCGAGGAACTCGAGCACCGCCTCCTCACCTCCGGCCTCCTGCATCAGCTGGCACGACCAGCCGAGCGCGTTCTCCTGGTTCGCGTCGAGCTCGAGCGCGCGCGAGAGCAGCGTCTGCGCCCCGTCGACGTCGCCGCGGGCCTGGCGCATGCGCGCGAGGTTGACGACCGCGATCGCGCTCTCGCCGTTCTTCTCGAGGCTCGCGCGCAGGGTCGCTTCGGCCGCGTCGTGCTGGCCGGTCTGGAACTGCGTCGCCGACAGCAGCACCTTGCCGCGCTCGGCGCCGCCGTCGAGCTCGTCGAGCCGCTCGGCCGCCTTCACCACGCCGTCGTGCAGACCGTTCTCGAGCGCGAACACGATCTGCTGGTAGAGCTGGTCGGGGTTGCCCCAGGCCGCCTCGAGCAACTTGGGCAGCACCTTGTCGAGGAACTCCTGCCTCGGGAGCTCGCGCGGCTGTCCCTGCTGGTCGAAGACGGTGATCGTGTCCTTGGCTGCCATCGAAGCGTTCCTGTTGGGAAGGGAATGAAGGGCGGAGATTCTCGCCCATCGAGGGCAGCGCGAAAAGGGGCCACCTGCAGCGAGGTTGAATCGAGCGCACGTTTCGCTAGAAACGGGCCGTCCAGCATTCCTTGAGCGAGGCGCAACGTGACGACGGAAAAGGGTGGAGCCACTTTGTTCGACGAGCAGCAGGCCGACGGGGCGAACTCCGGCGGGGCGAAGGCCGAGGCTCCCCAGGGCGCCGCAGCCCCCTCCGCCAAGGCCGACTCGAAGGCCGACAAGCCTGCCAAGGCGGACAAGGCGACAGACGGCGAGGCCCCGCGCCGCAAGACCGCGCAGGAACTCGCGGAGCGCCAGCGCGAGATCTCGGTCAGCGAGTTCTTCACCAAGAACCGCCACCTGCTGGGCTTCGACTCGCCGCTCAAGGCGCTGCTGACGGCCGTCAAGGAGGCCGTCGACAACTCGCTCGACGCCTGCGAGGAGGCCGGCATCCTGCCCGAGGTCGTGGTCGAGATCACGCCGACCGGCGAGGACCGTTTCCGCGTCGCGGTCGAGGACAACGGCCCCGGCATCGTGAAGGAGCAGATCCCCAAGGTCTTCGGCAAGCTGCTCTACGGCTCGAAGTTCCACAAGCTGAGCCAGACGCGCGGCCAGCAGGGCATCGGCATCTCGGCCGCCGTGATGTACGGCCAGCTCACCACCGGCAAGTCCTCGCGCATCGTGTCGCGGACGGGCAAGCGCTATCCGGCCTACGAGGCGGCGCTCACGATCGACACCGCGCGCAACAAGGCCGACCTGCACGACGAGAAGACGCTCGCCGACTGGCACCGCGAGCACGGCACGCGCGTCGAGATCGAGATGGAGGCCCGCTACCAGAAGGGCCTGCGTTCGGTCGACATGTACCTGAAGCAGACCGCGATCGCGAACCCGCACGTGCAGCTCACGTACGTCGATCCGGGTGGCGAGCGGGTCGTCTACGAGCGGGGCACCAAGGAACTCCCGCCCGAGGCAGAGGAGATCAAGCCGCACCCGCACGGGGTCGAGCTCGGTGTGCTGATCCTGATGCTCAAGGAAACCAGCGCGCGCACGCTCTCCGGCTTCCTGCAGGAGGAGTTTGTCCGCGTCGGCCCGAAGGTCGCCGAGGAGATCTGCCACACCGCGAAGGTCTCCGAGAAGGCCTATCCGTCGCGCATCGCGCGCGAGGAAGCCGCCGCGCTGCACGCCGCGATCCAGAAGACGAAGATCTCCGCGCCGCCGACCAACTGCATCTCGCCGATCGGTGAGGAGCTCGTGCTGCAGGGCCTCAAGAAGGAGATCGAGGCCGACTTCTACGCCGCGGTCTCGCGCCCGCCGTCGGTCTACCGCGGCAACCCGTTCGTGATCGAGGTCGGCATCGCCTACGGCAAGCCCGGTGGCGTCGGCCTCGAGGTCACCGACGAAGGCCGCATCCAGAAGCGCAAGTCCGTGACCGTGAGCGAGGAGCTCGTCGGCGCCGCGGACGAGCCGATCCGCGTGCTGCGTTTCGCCAACCGCGTGCCGCTCCTGCACCAGCAGTCGGCCTGCGCGGTCACCAAGGCCGTGATCCAGACCAACTGGCGCTCCTACGGCCTGCAGCAGCCCAAGGGCGCGCTGCCGATCGGCCCCGCCGCCGTGCTCGTCCACATCGCGAGCGTCTGGGTGCCCTTCACCTCGGAGTCTAAGGAAGCGCTCGCCGCCTACGAGGAAATCCTGAAGGAGATCAAGCTCGGCCTGCAGGAATGCGGCCGCAAGATGGGCACCTACATCAAGAAGGGCCAGCGCCTGCGCTCGGAGTTCGACAAGCGCTCCTACATCGAGAAGTACATCCCCCACATCGGCCTCGCCTTGCAGGAGATCCTCGACCTCTCCGACAAGGAACGCGACGGCACCGTCGGCACCCTCGACGACTGCCTGCAGAAGTCGCGCAAGTTCTAGGGCGCTCGATGCCGCAGCCCGATCCGCGAATCCTGCGGGAGCTCGAGCGGACTCGCTGGAGTACCTCCGTTGACGTTGGCGAGCCGGAATACCGAGCCAGAGCATTTTTTCGGCAAACCGCGGCCTGCGTCGAGGGCAACGCCGTCGACGCAGGCCGCAGTTTGCCGAAAAAAGTGCTCTGGCTCGGTATTCCGGCTCGCCAACGTCAACGGAGGTACTCCGCATCGCATCGGCGCCTGGGACGAACTCGACCGCGCGCTCATCGGCGACTTTCTCGGCCGCCTTGTCGTCGACAGCTACCGTGAGGTCGGCTTCTTCGTGAGCGCGCTCGTCGTGAGCCGCGAGGAGCGAACGCCAGGCAAAGGCTTCTACGACCTTGCTCGACAAGTCGGCGCGCTCAAGAGCAAGGACAAGTACGTCGAGCTCGAGTTCTGGATGAAGCACGTGAACTCCGCGCGCGAGTGGTACTCCTCGCGCGCCCGCTGACCGGCCGCGCCTAACGCAGGAACTGGAGCGCGAGCTCGTTCCAGCGCTCGTCCAGGTGGCGCTCGCGACCGAAACGCGCGACGGCGCCGTTGCGCGCGTCGACTTCCGTCGGCCGACCCGCCAGCAGGTCGGCCTCGAGTGAGGTGCGGCGGTCCTCGCCGAGCGCGAGCG
>JABWBL010000468.1 GCA_013360535.1 Planctomycetaceae bacterium | reverse complement strand
CGCGCTCGATGGCCGCGATCTCGGCCTGCAGCTCGCGCTGGCGCTCGGGCGAGAGCCTCGTGTCGGCCTCGATCTCGCGCAGGAACGCGAGCAGGCTGAACGGCGTCAGCGGGTCGGGGATGCGCGAGCGCGCCGAGACCGTCTCGACGTCGGACTTGCGGCCGCGCAGCGCGACGAAAGCCGCCGCACCGATCGCGAGCGCCCCGCCGACCACCCACGGCCACGTCGAGCGCTTCTCGCCGTAGTCGTACTGGAGCTCGACCTTCGGGCCCACGGCCGCGAGGTCGGCGTCGACGTAGCGGAAGTGCTCGGTCGAAGCGACCTCGACCTTCGGCGCGGCGAACGTGAACTCCTCGGGCAGCTGCTCGAGCCCTTCGCGGCCGGTGAACGTGATCGTCCACAGGCGCTCGGAGAGCACTCCCTCGCCGTCCTCGTCGAACTTCGTGATCGCGACCTCGCGCTCCTCGCGCGACGCCTCGACGAAGCCCTCCGGCGCCAGCGTGGCGAGCTCGTCGAAGGTCGGCACGAGGCCTTCCGCCGTCGCCTTGACCTCGAGCACGAGCTTGCCGGTCTTGGCCTGGCGCTCGTCGAGCGTCTGCACCAGCGCGAGCCGCTCGTAGGGCCGCACCGGGCCCTTGTCGGCCTTCGAGTCGATCAAGAGCTCCGTCGACTCGATCGGCAGCACGCAGTAGCCCGACGTGTCGAGGAAGTCGAGGTCGAGCTTGAGCGGCGGGATGCGGTCGACTTCCGGCCCGCGCGGCTTGAGCAGGATGTAGGCGTAGGGCGTGACGCGCCAGCCGTCCTGCGCATCGGGCTTCGAGCGCACGTCCGGCTCGTTGAACGTCACCGACAGCACGTCGAAGCGCTCGCGCAGCGTCTCGCGCACGGCCTCGTCGAACTTGTCGCGGTAGTCCTCGAGCGGGCGCCCGTAGTTGTAGGCGTAGTTCTGGCTGTTCTGGTTCTGCAGGTACTTCGAGAAGCCGCCCGACTCGCGCTCGATCTCGGCGGTGTGCCGCAGGTCGACGCGCAGGCCGAAGGGCGCCGAATGGCCGACGTCGCTCGGCCCCTCGATCGAGGTGCGCAGCTGGATCTCGGTGACGAGGTCGCCGTAGTACGCGCTGAGCGCCTGCAGGTCGCGCGTGATCTTGGTCTCGCCCGTGATCGCGAGGCCCTGCCGCACGTAACGCGACTTCACGGCCGGGTTGCAGCTTCCTATGCGCGTGGTGAGCGCGTTGCCGAACATCTCGACGTGCCGCGCGGTGCGACCGCCGGGCAGCGCCTCGAGCGCGGCCTTGATGCGCGGGATCTCGCCCGCCGCGAGCTGCGTGCGTGCGTCGATCTTGTTGAGGTCGCTCGCGCCGAGCGCCGCGTAGAACCACGACTCGAACACCGCGCTCGACTCCTTGCCGCCCTCGAGGCTGGGCAGCGCGTCCGCGTAGAGCTGCGCCGCCTTGGCGAAGGTCTCGAAGGACTTGCTGCGCCGGCCCGAGTAGGACGAGTCCTTCTTGAGCTCGTAGCGGAACTGGTTCTCGTCGTGCTCGATCGCCGCCTGCACGAGCGCGAGCTCCCAGCTCGTCGGGTGCTTCTCCAGCGCGCGGTCGAGCGTCTGGTGCGCGAGCGCGTAGCCGCGCAGGACCTCGGCCTCGATGTCGGCCTTCTTGCGCTTGGTCTTCTTGTCGTCCTGCAGCGCCGGGTCGCGCCAGATCGTCACGAGGTTCGTGCGCATCGTGCCGACGAGCTCCGCCAGCGTCGCCGGCTTGAGCGAGTCGACCGAGCCGAACACGCTCTCCAGCGTCTCGAGCCGGTAGATCTCGGCCTGGCTGTGCGCCGCGCGGAAGGCGCCCGCCACGAGCTTCTGGTCGAGCTCGACGTCGAGCGCGCGCAGCCGCGCGATCCACTTGCCCAGCTCCGCCAGCGCACGCTCCTGCTTCGAGCGCGTCAGCGGGATCGAGTTCGAGCGCTGGTCGAAGCCGTACATGTAGATGTACGGGTTCGAGCGGCCCTGGTTCGCATTGGGGTTGTTCTTCTGCGCCCACACGCGCAGGAATTCGTCGACGAGGCTCTTCGCCGGCACCTTGTCCGTCGCCGCGAGCGCCTCGATGTAGGGGAACGCGTCCTCGGGCTCGCCGACCTTCAGGTACAGCTGCGCGTAGCACATGCGCAGGCGCGGCTGCAGCGTCGACTCGACGAACGAGATCCACTCGTCGGTCGGGCGCGACTCGAGCACGCGACCGGTCTTGATCGGCTCCGCGCGCATGCCGCGCTGGTTCCAGCCGCCTTCCTCGTCGTAGTCGTAGTAGTAGAAGTTGCCGTACACGTCGCGCTGCATGCGCGGGCCGAGCGACGTCGAGTTGTCGGTCGCGTAGGTCCACAGCGCCTCGCGCAGCCAGTTGCCCGCGAGCAGCGAGAGCTGCGGCTGCCAGCCCTTGGCGAGCTCGGGCGCCGCCCGCAGGAGCGCCTTGGTCGCCGTCGATTGCAGCTCGAGCAGCTTCTCGCGCCGGTCGAGGTCCATCGGTGTCGTCGACAGCGCGCTCGAGGCCGCGCTGCCGATCGCCGCGAGGATCTCCATGCCGCGCTCGGGCCGCGCCGTGAAGCTCTCGTCGAGCCACGCGCCGCCGAGCTCGGCCCGGATCTTCGGCGCGATCTCGACCGCGCGCGTGATGGCCTCGTTCTTCACGGCCGCCGGCAGGTCGTCGACGGCGAGCACCGCCTGCGTCGCCTGCCACGCGCTCTCGAGCCACGTCGTGCGCGGGTCCTTGACGTGCTTGGCGAGGCAGAAGCGCGCGATCAGGTTGAGCCCCTCGCGGTCGTTCTCCTTCTCCGCGGCCTCCGCCGTCGGCAGGAACGCCTCGATGTGCTCGGACTGGCCGGCGCCGACGAGGATGCGCGCGATGCGGCGGCGGTCGACACCAAACTCCGCGTCGTCGATGCGCGCCTGCACGTGCGCGAGGAAGCTCGAGAGCTGGTGGCCCTGGTCGAGCGCCTGCTTCAGGATCACGCCGAGGTGCTGCAGGTTCGTGTCCGAGGGGGCCTGCGGCGCCGCCGAAGCGAGCCCGAGCACGTCCGCCGGCGAGAACTGGTTCTTCTCGAGGTGCTGCTGGCCCTGCTGCGGCACCTGCGGGCGCTGGCGCGGCCCTTCCTGCAGCGAGCGCAGGAGCGTGTCGTAGGCGGCCTTCTGCTCGTCCTTCGCCCAGCTTGCCATCGCGCTCTTCACCGCGGCCCAGTCGCCGAGCGTGACGTCGCGCTGGAACTTCTTGAGCTCCGCGTCGATCGCCTTGGCTTCCTCGGCCTTCTTCTTCGCCTCTTCCGCGGCCTTCGCCGCCGCTTCGGCCGCCGCGGCCTCGGCCGCCTTCGCTTCCTCCGGATTGGGTTCGTCCGCAGGCTGCGCCACAGCCGCGCCCGTGGCCCCCGTCGTCGCCGCCGCGGGA
>JABWBL010000467.1 GCA_013360535.1 Planctomycetaceae bacterium | reverse complement strand
CGCGAGTGTCCGCTCGGCTCCGGCGCGGGTTATGGCGTCCCGCTCCCGCTCGATCGCGAGTTCGTGGCACGCGAGCTGGGTTTCGACCGCCCCGTCGAGCCCGTGACGCACGTGCAGCACTCGCGCGGCCGCGCGGAGCTCGCCCACGTCACCGCGCTCGAGGCCGTCGCGCTCGACATCGGCAAGCTCGCGAGCGACCTGTGGCTCTACAGCACGAGCGAGTTCGGCTTCGTCAAGCTGCCGACGGCCTTCACGACCGGCTCGTCGCTGATGCCGCACAAGCGCAACCCCGATGCGATCGAGCTCGCCCGCGCGCACGCGCGCACGATCAGCTCGGAGCGTGCGGCGCTGCTCGAGCTCGTCCGCGACCTGCCTTCGGGCTACCACCGCGACTTCCAGCTGCTGAAGCCGCCGCTCTTCCGCGCGCACGACACCGCCGTGGCGATGCTCGCGCTCTTGCCGCGCCTCGTCGATGCGCTCGAGTTCGACGTCGAGGCGTTGCAGGCGGCCTGTGCGGACCCCAAGCTCGCCGCGACGCAGCGCGCGCTCGAGAAGGTCAAGGCCGGCGTGCCGTTCCGCGACGCCTACCGCGAAGAAGCGCAGAAATAGCCGAGAAACGAGAGGTCCTGACGCTCACTCCGGTTGGCCGAAGGCCGCGGTGACGAGCGCGAGCGTCTCTTCGATGCGCTCGCGGTTCTCGCTGCGGTTCCCGAGCTCGCGCACGAGGTCGTAGACGCGCTGGCGCGTGCGCAGGCTCGCGTGCCGGAGGTTCTCGAGCGACTTCTCGGCGCGCCGCCGCGCTGCCGCGAGGCCGTTGCGCCGCACGAAGGCCGTGACGTCGTCGGTCCAGATGCGGCCGATGAACTCGGCGAGCACGCGGCGCTCGAGCTCGCTGACCTGCTCGTCGGAAGCGACCATCAGGACGCCGAGCCACGCCACCGTCTCGTGCACGAGCTCGGACGTGACGAGGAACGCGAGACCCTCGTCGAGCGCCTGGAAGCGGTCCTCGATGTCGGCTTCGACCTGCGCGAACGGAACGCCGCCGGGGCGACCGCACAGCGACTGGTAGATGTCCGATTCGGCGAAGCGCGTCATCGCCCAGTAGCGGAACGGCAGCTCGGGATGGCTGCCGATCTGGTCCTCGCCGGGCGCGACGTTCTCGGGATGCAGGTACTGCTCGAGGACCGTGTCGATGTCGATGCGCAGCTCGCTGTCGGGCAGGCCGCACTGCAGCTTGATCAGCCCGCGCGTGAGCGTCGCGGGCGAGCCGCAGGCGAACATGCCGACGCGGTCGGCGGAGACCTCGCCAGCAGAGGAGCGGTGCGCGGCGTACAGGTACGACACGGGATTCTCGTCGTCGCCGACGGCGTGCTTGAGGCCCGAGTGGCCGAGCTCGTGCGCGACGACCGCGAGCAGTTCATCGTCGGAGAGCAGCTGCACGACGCCGTTCTGCAGCACGACGAAGGGCGAGCCGTCGCTGGTCGTGGTCGCGAAGGCGTTGAGCTCGGGACTGGCGACGACGTAGACCTCGGGCTCCTGCGTGAGCAGGAGGCGCCGCGTGGCCTCGCACACGATGCGATGGATGCGCGGCGTCACGCGCCGGCTCGCGCGCACGCCCTGGCGGCGGATCGACGTGCGCAGCTCCTGCACGGCCTTGTCGCGGCGTTCCTGCGCCGCCGGATCGAGGCGCGCCACTTCGTCGAGCGGGAAGCGCAGGCGCGCGCACAGCTCCGAGTGGTCGATCGGGGGCTCGAAGGCGAGCGGGGGCGGGCTCTTGGGTTCGATCATGCGTGGGCTCTAGCCGCCGTCGCCGGCAGGTTCGGGATCGTGCGCGGCGTCGCCCGTGCGGCCGCCGTCGGCCGCGGCGCGCAGCGTCGGGTAGAGCGAATCCGCCGCGGAAACGAGCTCCTCCAGCAGGAACAGGAGCTGCTCGCGGCCGAGGGTTCCATCGAGCAGCGGCAGGTCGATGCGCAGCGCGAGTTGCGTGCCTTCGGGCTCGCGCACGAAGCGGCTGGCGACGCGTGTCGAGCCGAGTTCGAGCACCGTCGCCGCCAGCGGACCGACGAAGCGCACGCGCGCGAGGTCGAGCAGCGGCTGGGTCTGCAGCGTGAGCAGCTCGCCGCTTTCATCGATCAGCAGGAACACCGCCAGGACGGAGCTGCCGTCCTCGTCGCGGAAGTGCTCACACTGCCAGAGCGTCTGCGTGACGCCCGGCGTCTCGTCCGCCGCATGCCAGTTCACGTCGGATTCCTCGAGGAACTTGCGGAGAGCTTCGACGGTGAGCGGCACGGGATCCTCGTGGGGGGCGAAGAGCGGATGCTATCCGCGACGGCCGGGCCTGAGCTACCGGCAGGCCCGGATCTCTCCGAGGAGGTCGTGCCAGGCGGCGAGTTCGCGCTCGCGCTCGAAGCTCGGCCGGCTGGCGTCGCCTGCGCGCACGAGCTCCCGCAGGAACGACTCGTCCGTTTCGGCGCGCTCCAGCAGCCGTGCGAGACCCGCAGCGTCGCCGACGTCGAACAATCCGGAATGAGCAGCGCCGAGCATGCCGAGCACCCCGTCGATGCGTGTCGCGAGCACCGGAGTCGAGGCCATCACGGCTTCGGCGACCACTCCGGGGCCGCCTTCGGAGCGCGAGGAGAGCACGAGCAGGTGCGCGCTCGCGATCGCGCGCAAGGTCTCGAGCCGTGAACGGCTCCCAAGCCATTTCCAGCGGGAATTCGTGCGCATTTCCTCGCGCGCGGAGCGCGCCAGCGCGTCGTCGAGCGAGTCGCCGATGTGCTCGACCCGCAGCCGCGACGTCGCCGGAAGCAGCCGCGCGGCCTGCGCGACGAGCAGCGGATCCTTCACGGGCCTCAGGTGCCCGACGACCCGCACGACGAACGCCTCCGGCGCCCGCGGAAGCGGCGGTCACGACGGCGCGGACTGGACGATCGTGCGCACACGGCTCGCGAGCCTTGGATCGAGGCGCTCGGCGGCGAGGTGCTGCAACGTGACGATGTGCCCGGAGAGCTCCAGCGTCTCGCGCATCTCCGGCAGGCCGTCAAGGCGCTCGTACAGGTCCGTGCCGGTGATCACGCCGACGATGTGCGTCGTGGGCGAGCTCACGGCGCAGCGGCGGATCGCTTCGCCGCTCTTGCGGGCATTGAGCGCGACGAGCACGTCGACCGCGGCTCCGCTCCACTCACGGCGCACGCGCACCTCGTGGCCGAGCTCGCGGAAGATCCCGGCCCAGCGCAAGGCCGTCACGCGGTTGCCGGTCGTGATGCCCTGAGGCGCCGGATGGACGAGCTCGATCCGCACGTCAGCCTCCGCGCGTGTGCATCTCGAGGTGCGGATCGCGGCGCAGCGTGTCGACGCCGACGAGCGGGCCGCGCGCGAGCTCCTCGAGGCGCACCTCCGCGCCACGGTCGGCTCGGCGCGACCAGACGTC
>JABWBL010000466.1 GCA_013360535.1 Planctomycetaceae bacterium | reverse complement strand
CTCCGCGGAAGCCGTTGCGCCCGAACTCGCTCACCAGCGCCCACAACAGGCCCAGGCCCAGGCCGACCACCGCGCCCGCGGCGATCACGATCGCGCTCGAGGGCGAGCTCGGCGCCGTCGGGGCGCGCGCGAGTTCCGTGATCTCGAACGGGCTCGACGTGCCTTCGGTGAGCTGGTCGACGTAGCGCTTTTGCGACTGGAAGGCCTCGCTGCCGCGCTGGAAGTTGTCGGCGGCGATCGTGGCGCGCGCCTCGATCTCCTTGAGCTGGCTGTAGATCTCCGCGCGCTCCGCGTTCTGGCGGCGCAACGACGCGACCTCGCTCGAGAACTGCTCGCGCTGGGCCTCGGCCTGCTTGACGAGCAGCTCGCGCGCGGCGATGTCGGCCGCCAGCTGCTCCCGCCGCGGGTTGGGCCGCACGGTCGAGCGCGACTCGGGCGAGGTGGCGCGCTGGCTGAGCTCGGCCGCCTTCTGCTGCAGGATCTCGATCTTGCGCTCGGCCATCTTCCAGGCCGTCGCCTTCTCGGTGTACGGGCGCTGCGACTCGCGCAGGTCCGCGATCTCGGTCTCGATGCGCGCGAGCTCGTCGTCGAAGCTGATGCCGCCGTCGACGATGTCGTCGCCGGTGATCGTCATCGGCTCGTCGGCGAGCTGCTGGCGCAGCACCACGAGTCCGGCGTTGCCCGCCGTGATCTGCGCCTCGACGTCGGTGAGGCGCGTGATCGCCTGCTGCAGGCGCGTGTAGACCGGGTCCTCGTCGCGCTGGCGACCGCCGCCCGGCGCTTGCTGGGTCGACGAGATCGCGTAGTCGCGCTGGAACGCCGCCGCCTCCTCGTTGCGGCGCTTGAGCTCCTCCTGCGCGGCGGTCATCGTGTTGCGCAGCACGTCGAGGTTGCGCCGTGCGTCGTTGCGGTAGCGCTCGAGCACTTCCTGCGTGTAGGCGTCGCGCAGGCGGTTCAGGAACTGCTCCGCACGCTGCGGGTCGTCGGTCTCGTAGGTGACCGTGATCAGGGTCGAGCCGCCGGTGGCCTTGGCCGCCGCGCCTCCGCCCATCACCTTGAGCGCGAGGATCTGCTTGCGCACGAACTCGTTCTGTTCCTGCGGCGAGAGCGCGGTGTACTCGGGCCACTCGAGCTTCTCGACCACGCGCCGCACGCGCTCGTACTGCTGGATCTGCCAGGTCGTCGCGGTGATGTCGCGCACGATCGAGGTCGAGTCCATGCGTGTGCCGCTGAAGGGCAGCGGCACGTCGCGCACCTCGAGGCTGGTGGTCGCCTTGTACTTCTGCGGCATCAGGCCCGCGATCAGCACGGCGAGCGCCGTCAGCACCGCCGCCGGCGCGAAGACCTGCCCGAGCCGGCGCCGGAGCGCCTGCGTGAACTCGAGCAGCTGGTTGGGATTGTTTGCCTGGACGGCCATGGGTCCTAGCGCGCGCTCAGGGGAAGTTGTTCTGGTTGTTGAAGCCGCGACCGCCGCCGAAGCCGCGTCCATTGATGATCCAGATCGAGCTCGCGACCTGGCGCAGCACGTTGGTGATCGGGAACATCAGGTCCGCGAGGAAGTAGCCGAATTCGGCGATCATCGTCGGCGGCACGTAGATGATGTCGCGCTCCTGGATGAGCACGTTGTCGGTCGAGTCGCCGCGCATCATCGCCGCGAGATTGACCGGGATGATCAGCGGGTCACGCGGGTCGGCGCGGATCACGCGCGTGCGCGCGAGGTTGGCCGTCTGCGCGTCGGGGTTGGCGTCCATCACGGCCTCGAACACCGTCAGGTCGCCGGGGAACTGCTTGCGCCCCTGCCCCGCCACCTCGCCGAAGATGAAGTAGACCTTGCCCGCGGTCTGGATGCGGACGTCGATCTTGGTCTGCACGTAGTAGGGCGAGTACTTCTGCGTCAGGAAGGCCTCGAGCTCGGCCCGCGTCTGGCCCGCGACGTGCACGGCGCCGATCTCCGTCAGGACGACCGTCCCGTCGATGTCGACGCGCGCGGTGGCGTTGATCTCCTGGTTGAACGCGTCGGTGATCGTGATCGTGTCGCCGATCGTGACGTAGTTCTGGTCCTCGGCATTGCCCGTGTAGCGGTTGCCGAAGCCCTTGTCGTTCAGGTACTGCAGCAGGCGCTTGTCGGGGGACGTGCTGCTGCAGCCCGAGACGAGCGCGAGCAGGGCGCCGACGAGGGCGAGGAGCCAGAGATGCTTGGCCTGGGTCATGGAACGGGGACGGGGAGCTTCGAAGCCGAGGGGAGCGCCGCTCCTCCATCGACGCGGGAGGGCCGGAACCTTGCGGCGGAGGACCGCCTCAGGGACCGTACTGGCGACGCAGGTACTCACGGTAGGCACCGTTCCTAACCCTTTGCAACCATTGGGTCTGCGATCGGTACCAGGCGATGGTCCGCGGCAGGGCGTCCTCGAAGCGCCAGCGCGGCCTCCAGCCCAGCTCGCGCTCGATGCGCGAGGCGTCGATGGCGTAGCGCCGGTCGTGCCCCGGGCGATCCTTGACGAACTGGATCAGGCTTTCGGGCTGCCCGAAGGCCGACAGGATGCGCCGCACGATCTCGAGGTTGGGGTACTCGTTGTGCCCGCCGATGTTGTAGGTCGAGCCGACCGTCCCCCGCTCCAGCACGGCCAGGATCGCCTCGCAGTGGTCGACGACGTACAGCCAGTCGCGCACGTGCAGCCCGTCGCCGTAGACCGGGATGGGCTTTCCTTCCGACGCCAGCGAGATCACCAGCGGGATGAGCTTCTCGGGGAACTGGTACGGGCCGTAGTTGTTCGAGCACCTCGTGATGAGCCCGGGGAACCCGAATGTATGCACGGCGGCCCGAACCAGCAAGTCGCTGCCCGCCTTGCTCGCGGAATAGGGCGAGTTGGGGGCCAGCGGCGTCTCCTCGGTGAAGTACCCGCGCTCCCCGAGCGACCCGTAGACCTCGTCGGTCGAGACGTGGACGAAGCGCTCGACCCCGTGGGCGCGCGCGGCGTCGATCAGGACCTGCGTGCCGAGCACGTTGGTGCGCACGAACGGCAGGCTCGACTGGATCGAGCGGTCGACGTGGCTCTCGGCCGCGAAGTGCACGATCGAGACCGGACCGCTGCCCTTCGCCGCCGCTTCGAAGGCGCGCTCGACGTCCGCGCGCTCGCAGATGTCGCCGTGCACGAAGTGGCAGCGCGGGTTGCCCTCGAGCTCGACCAGGTTCTCGAGGTTGCCCGCGTAGGTCAGCGCGTCGAGGTTGACGAGCGTCCAGTCCGGGCGCTCCTTGGCGAGCGTGAGCAGGAAGTTGGAGCCGATGAAGCCGGCGCCTCCGGTGACGATCAGCGTGCGGGTCATGGTCTCTCCACCTCAAGGTACGCCTTCAGCGCGTCGCGCCACGGCGCGAGGCGTCGGCCGCGCAGCAGCGCGAGGCGCGAGCTGTCGAGCACGCTGTAGGCCGGGCGTCGCG
>JABWBL010000465.1 GCA_013360535.1 Planctomycetaceae bacterium | reverse complement strand
CACGCCGCCCGAGGTCCGCCTCGGGCCTGCACGGTCGCAGCGCTGCCGCGAGCCGCCGCAGCGCGCTCGCGATCCAGACGCTCAGCCCGCGTCGTCGGGCAGCACTTCCTGGATCGCCTGCCGGCTGAAGCGGACGCGCACCCCTTCGTCGAGTTGCAGCGTCACGACCTTGTCCTGCATCGCGACGATCGTGCCGTACATGCCCCCCGAGGTCATGACCTTGTCGCCCTTCTTCATCGCCTCGAGCATCGCCTCGCGCTTCTTGCGGTTCTTGCGCTCGGGCCCGATGAGCACGAAGTAGAAGATCACGAAGATCGCGATCATCGGCAGGAACTGCATCACGGTCGACATCGGGTTCGAGCCGGTCGCCTCGCCCTCCGGGCCCGTGGCCGGGGCGGTGGCGGTTTCCTGAAGCAGGTTGAGGAGCAGCGCGATCATCGGGGTTCTCGGCGCGCGGGGCGCAAGGAGGAGGGCTGTCGGCCGGTCGGCCGGAGAAAGGGGGCGAAGAGGCTACTAGAATCCCGGGGACAAAAGGAACCCCGGCGGTTCCCGCAGCATGACTTCGCACGACGAATCCGGCGCCAGCCTCCGCGGTGGGGCGCTCTCCAGCGAGCTGGGAGTGCCCGCGGGCCTGCCCGGGCGCCTCGACGTGCCCACGGCCGAGCTCGCGCGGCACTTCGCGAGCGGCTTCGGCGCGGACGCGCGGGTCGTCGTCGCCATGAGCGGCGGCGTCGACAGTTCGGTCGCCGCGCACCTGATGCACGGGGCCGGGCACGCCCTCGTCGGGCTCTTCATGCGCAATGGGGTTCACGTCGACGCAGCGGAGTCGCACAAGAAGTCCTGCTGCTCGGTGAGCGACGCTCGGGATGCCCGAATGGTTGCAGCCCAGCTCGGATTTCCTTTTCAGGCGGTCGACCTGAAGGAGGAGTTCGGCGGGATCATCCGCTACTTCCTCGCGGAGTACGCCGCGGGCCGCACGCCCAACCCGTGCGCGATCTGCAACCGCGACCTCAAGTTCCAGCGGCTGCTGGATTTTGCGGACGAGCTCGGCTGCGAGGGCGTCGCGACCGGTCACTACGCGCGCATCGACGTGCTCGACGGGCGTGTGGTGCTGCGCCGCGGCATCGACCGCACCAAGGACCAGAGCTACCAGCTCTTCAGCGTGTCCGAGAAGAATCTCTCTCGCGCGCGGTTGCCCTTGGGCGCGCTCGAAAAGCGTCAGGTGCGCGAGTTCGCGGAGCTCGTCGGCCTGCGCACGGCGAAGAAGGCCGACAGTCAGGAGATCTGCTTCGTCCCGTCGAACGACTACCGGCGGCTGTTCGAGGAGCGTGGCCTCGCGACGCATCCCGGCCGCATCGTCGACACGGGCGGCAAGGTGCTCGGCGAGCACGCGGGCACGGAGCACTTCACGATCGGGCAACGCCGCGGCCACGGCATCGCCGGCGCCTATCCGTTGTACGTCGTCGCGCTCGTGCCGGAGACGGGCACGGTCGTGCTCGGCTCGCAGGAAGAGTGCTGCTCGCGGCGCATGCGGGTGGGCGAACTCAACTGGCTCGGCGTCGACGTGCCGAGCTCCGGCGAGCTGCGGGCGGCCGTGCAGGTGCGCTACCACCACACCCCCGTGCCCGCGACGATCCGGGTGCACGGTGCGGACGGTGAAGTGGAGTTCGACCAGCCCGAGCTGGCGGTCACGCCGGGTCAGGGTGCGGCCTTTTACGTCGGCGAGCGCCTGATCGGCGGCGGCTGGATCCGCTCGACGGAGCTCGTCGACGCCTTCGCGGCGCGCGGAAATGGAACGCGCGCGTGAACCACGGTGCGAGGTGGCGGCGCTTCGCTCCGCTGTTGGTGGGCGCGGGAGCGCTGCTGTGCCTTCTCGCGGCTTGGGCCTTCGCGCCGGTGAAGAGCGCAACGGCGGGAGAGACGCTCGAGGTCGTGCTCGTCGATGCCTCCGACAGCTGCCGTCGCACCCGACCGGGCTGGGCGCGCAACGTGGAGCGGCGCCTTGTCGAGCGAGCGGCCCGAGCGCGCGAGCAGGGGCACTCGTTCGCGGTGTTCGCGTTCGGCGCCGACGTCGTGCGCTGGTTCGGACCGGCGCGCGCGGAGGAGTTTCGGTTCGATCCCGCGTGGGCCACGACGCAGATGCGCACCGACGCGACGCGGACCGCGGAGGCCGTCGAAGCCGCACGCAGGCTCGCCGCGCAGGTGCAAGCGCGCGCGCAGGTGCTGCTCATCGGCGACGACGCGCGCTCGGATGAGGAGGACAGGCAAGCGCTCGCGCGCCTCGAAGCCGAAGGCGGCGCGTTCGAGTTCGAGCTCGTCTCGCCCGCGGAGCTCTGCGACGTCGCGTTGGGTGAAGTGCGGCGTCCGCGCGAGCTCGAGGCGGGCGCGCCGCTCTCGCTGCGCATCGAGTACGACGTCGGTGAGCCGCGCCCCGCGAAACTCGAGGCGCACGCGCTCGTGGTCGACGCGCGGGGCGAGCGCAGCTTGACGTTCCCGCTCAGCACTTCCGCCGTCGCCGAGCGCCTCGACTTCGGGCCCGCCGCTGCGGGTACGACACGCATCACGGTGACGCTCGCGGCCGCGGGAGATCCGATCCCGGAGAACGACTCGGCCACGGTGCTCGTGCGCACGGTGCGAGACCTCGCGGTGTCACTGGTCGCCACGCCGCAGCGGCGCAGCGCAGCGGAAGCGCTCGCCCGCGGCTGGAGCGCGCTCGGCCTCTCGGTCACGCTCGAAGCGGACGCCGCCGGACTTCCGCGCCTGCAGGACACCGACGTGCTCGTGTCGCTCGACCTCCCGCCGAGCAGCTTCGACGTCGAGCGCATGGAGCCCTTCCTGCGCAACGGGGGCGGCTGGATCTGCTGCGGAACGGCGGTGCTCGGCAACGAACTCGTGAGCGCGCCACGTTCGACCGCGGCGCAGTGGCTGCCGCTGGAGCTCGACGATGGCGACGAGGAACGCGACGTGCTGCTCGTGGTCGACGTCTCGGGCAGCATGAGCGGGCCCGAGTTCGACCGCGTGCGCAACGCGGCCATCCAGCTCGGCGGCGCCGCGCGCCCGCTCGACCGCGTGATCCTGCGGCTTTTCACAGACCAGCTCTCGCGGCCTTACGACCTCGGCTTCGGCGGCGACCGCACGCGCGACGACGAGCGGGCGCGGATCCTGATGCGGCTGCGGCCACCGGGCGGGCCGACGGACCTCGTGCGCACACTCGAAGAGCTCGTCGACGAACGCGAGGCGAGCGAGCGCAAGGCCTTGCTCTTCCTCCTGACCGATGGGCGCGATGAGTCGCGGCACTCGGGCGCGGCGGAGCGGGCCCGCATCGCGATCGAGCGCCTCGGAGCGGCGCGCACGCGCACGGTGACGCTCGTCTCGGGCGCCGATCCGGACTTCGAGTTCCTGCGCAACCTCGACGCTCCCCAGTCGGCGGCCGAGCTGG
>JABWBL010000013.1 GCA_013360535.1 Planctomycetaceae bacterium | reverse complement strand
GGGTCGGAGGTCCACGACGCGATCGTGCGCCGCGACGGGCCGCACGGGCGCTTCGGGCGCGCGACCAACCGCGCGGGCGGGCTGGAAGGGGGCATGACGACCGGGGAGGAGCTCGTCGTGCGCGTCGCGATGAAGCCGATCTCGACCCTGCGGCGCGGGCTCGAGACCGTCGATTTCGAGACCGGCGAGAGCGTGCTCTCGACCTGGCAACGCTCGGACGTGACCTCGGTCCCGGCGGCGAGCGTCGTGGGGGAGGCGGTCGCGGCGCTCGAACTCGCCCGCGCGTTTCTCGAGCGTTTTGGCGGGGATTCGATCGCGCAGGTGAGCTCGGCGCACGCGGCCTACCTCGCGGAACTCGCCCGGCTGTAGGCCGGGGCGCGGTGGCGGAGCCGGTGCCCGAGAGCTAGGCTCGGGCCCGACGCGCCCGAGGTGCCGCCGGAGGATTTCCGGAGTGGGGGCTTGACGGGGGGAAGTCGCTCCCTATCCTGTCTCGCTCTCCGCACCGTTCGGGGGGCAGTCTCGTCTGCAACCTTCGCTCGGCCGCGGGCCACGCCCTGGTTGACAGCCGCCGGCGTGGCTCAATCGGCAGAGCACCTGATTTGTAATCAGGGGGTTGTGGGTTCGACTCCCATCGCCGGCTCCAACCAGCTCACGCTGGCTGGGCCGACGCTGGCAGGCGAGCCCGGCAGGCAAGGCAGCTTCGAACGGCCACGGACATCGAACACGGCAGGATCCGCCGGAGTCGCGCTCGCGCGGCTCGCAGGGTCCCCCGGCGCAAGCCGGGTTGCTCCATGGAAACACGACACCTCACGGATGACACGGGAGCGGGCGCTCTCGGCGTCGCTCGAGCCCGCTGGCGCGCCTAGGCCGCCGGCGGCGCCCCAGCTCGCCGGTCGAACACGCCTGCGCATGAACCGGACATCACGCGCCTGCCCACCTCGGGCGGGCGTGGCCTGCTCGCTGCTTGGACGACCCTCGGGATGACCCGCGGGGCTGCCGAGCCGGGCCGGGCGGCGAGGGCAGATCACGGCGGGGAGGTTCCAGAGCGGCCAAATGGGCCAGACTGTAAATCTGGTGGTTCTCACCTTCGGCGGTTCGAATCCGCCTCTCCCCACCAAGCTCCTGCCCAACGCTCCCGAGCCTCGAAGCGCGAACCGGCCTGTCCTGTTTCCCTTCGGAGCTCGGCTGCTCGCGGTTCGGTCTCGACGCGCTGCGAGCGCGGTCCGGACCCACCCGGCGAGCGACGCACACTGCGGGCGTAGTTCAATGGTAGAACCTCAGCCTTCCAAGCTGATGGCGTGGGTTCGATTCCCATCGCCCGCTCCATCCAGCATCCCGTCCCCGTGAGGTCGCCGCTCCCAGGCCCTCCGGCCGTGGTGCGCGGCGCCAAAGGCCACGGACGCCCCCAAGGCGGCCGTACCGCGCTGCTGTAGCTCAGTGGTAGAGCACTTCCTTGGTAAGGAAGAGGTCATGGGTTCAATCCCCATCAGCAGCTCCAGTCCAAGGCTCATCCGCCACTCGTCTTCCAAGCAAAACGTCATCCAGCAGGTCGCCGGCCGCCAGCGACCCGCAGTCTGCACAACCTGTCACCAACCATCGACCCCCGCCCCGAGGCTCCCGCCTTGGCGCGGCCCGAGAGCCCCCGGGGAAGGGGCCCACGAACCCAAGCGAGATCCCATGGCAAAGGACGTCTTCAAGCGAACCAAGCCCCACGTCAACGTCGGCACCATCGGCCACATCGACCACGGCAAGTCGACGCTGACGGCGGCGCTCGCCGCGCGTTCGTCCCACAAGTACGGGACGCGCGTGAAGAGCTACGCGGAAATCACCAAGGGCGGCACCGTCCGCTCGGCCGACAAGACCGTCACGATCGCCGCCTCGCACACCGAGTACGAGTCGGACACGCGCCACTACGCGCACGTCGACTGCCCCGGCCACGCCGACTTCGTCAAGAACATGATCACCGGCGCCGCCCAGATGGACGGCGCGATCCTCGTCGTGTCGGCCGCCGACGGCCCGATGCCCCAGACGCGCGAGCACGTCCTGCTCGCCCGCCAGGTCGGCGTGCCCCACATCGTGGTCTTCCTGAACAAGGTCGACCTGCTCGACGACCCCGAGCTGATCGAGCTCGTCGAGCTCGAGATCCGCGAGCTGCTCAAGAAGTACAGCTTCCCCGGCGACGAGACCCCGATCGTCCGCGGTCAGGCCAAGCTCGCGATCGAGTCGGGCGGTGGTGACGACAAGGCCAACAAGTGCATCGACGACCTCGTCGCCGCGCTCGACAGCTTCATCCCGACGCCGCAGCGCGAGATCGACAAGCCGTTCCTGATGTGCATCGAGGACGTGTTCTCGATCTCCGGCCGTGGCACGGTCGGCACGGGCCGCATCGAGAAGGGCATCGTCAAGGTCGGTGAGACCGTCGACATCGTCGGCCTCCGCCCCGAGATCGGCAAGACGACCGTCACCGGCGTCGAGATGTTCAACAAGACCCTCGACTCGGGCGAAGCTGGCGACAACGTCGGCGTGCTCCTGCGCGGTGTTGAGAAGGGCGACCTCGAGCGCGGCATGGTCCTCGCCAAGCCCGGCTCGATCACCCCGCACACCGAGTTCGAGTGCGAGGTCTACGTCCTCTCGAAGGACGAAGGTGGCCGCCACACCCCGTTCGTCACGGGCTACCAGCCGCAGTTCTACTTCCGCACCACGGACGTGACCGGCAAGGCCACGCTGATGGGCGGCGCCGAGATGTGCATGCCCGGCGACAACGTCAAGATGTCGGTCGTCCTCCAGACCCCGGTCGCGATGGAAGAGAAGCTGCGCTTCGCCATCCGCGAAGGTGGTCGCACGGTCGGCTCGGGCGTCGTCACCAAGGTCACCAAGTAGTTTCGCTCCGCGGGTGCCGGCCTCCAGCGATGGGGGCCGGCCCAGCGTGCTCCCTCCACGGGAGCGCGCTGGCGGCACCCGCAGCCGCCCACCCGACCTCGGGCAGCCTCCATCCAAGCCAGGAACCCGGACAGCCATGAAGACCAAGGAACGATTCGTCTTCCTCGAGTGCACGGCGTGCAAGAACCGCAACTACACGACGTTCAAGCGCCAGAAGGCCAGCTACAAGCTCGAGAAGAAGAAGTTCTGCCCGTTCTGCCGCAAGCACGTGTCGCACAAGGAGCACAAGCTCTGAGCTTGGCTCGCGCACGGCGGCGGATCCCGATCCGCTGCCCGCGCACACCTGCCTGAATCCCCCCCCGTCCCTGTCCACCGCCCACCCCGAGACACCCGCCCATGGCCGCCTACAAGCCCGATCAAGGCCGAATGGTCCGCATGGCCGTGTTCTGGTCGCTCGCCGTGCTCGTGTTCTACGGGTGCCGGTCGCTGCGCTCGGAGCTCTCCGGCTGGTTCGCCTCGCTCAAGACGCCGCTCTCGTCGTCCTTCGAGCAGGTGCCGGTGCTGCAGATCCCGCTGACGGGTGCGTTCCTGATCTCGGCCGCCGTGTTCGCGCTGACCCTGTACCTCGCGCACCGCTGGCTCGAGACCCCCAAGATTGCCGACCTCCTGATCGACACCGAGACCGAGCTCCGCAAGGTCACGTGGCCGAGTGGTCAGGAAGTCCTCAACTCCTCGATCGTGGTCGTCGTCTGCGTGGTGGTCCTGATGGCCTTCCTCGCCGGCGCCGACTGGTTCCTCGCCCGCCTCGTCAACCCGATCCTGTTCTAGTGCCATGACCCACCAGTGGTATTTCGTGCGCTGCCAGTCGGGTCAGGAGGACTCGATCCGCAAGCAGGTCGAGCTGCGCGTCAAGATGGCCGGCCTGCAGGACCTCGTCCCGCAGGTGCTCGTGCCCTTCGAGCGCGTCACCGACATGAAGGGCGGCAAGAAGCGCGTGGTCAACAAGAAGCTCTACCCGGGCTACCTGATGATCCAGGCCGACATCGAGAAGCCCGAAGAGGACCCGCGCGCCAAGCAGGCGCAGGCGGTCGTGCGCGAGACGCCCAAGGTCGGCGACTTCCTCGGCGGTCGCGGCGAGCCCGTCCCGCTGTCGGACGGCGAAGTCCAGTCGATCCTCGTGCGCATGTCGGACTCCGACACCGCCCTGCAGGTCAACATCGGCCTGCAGAAGGGCGACATGGTCAAGATCAAGTCGGGGCCGTTCGACGGCTTCGACGGCACGGTCGAGGAAGTGTTGCCCGACAAGGGCATGGTGACGGTGACGGTGACGATCTTCGGTCGTCCCACGCCGGTGTCCCTCAAGTACTGGGAAGTCGAGCCCGTCTAGCCGGCATCCCCTTTGGAACCACGCGCGCGGCCATAACGGGCCGCGTGCCCAGCGAACGGAAGAAGCAAGTCCATGGCGAAGGAAGTCACCGCCAAGATCAAGCTGCAGTGCCCGGCGGGCCAGGCCACGCCGGCACCGCCGGTTGGCCCCGCGCTCGGCTCGCACGGCGTCAACATCGCGATGTTCGTGAAGCAGTTCAACGACGCTACACGACCGCAGATGGGCCTGATCATCCCCGTGGAGATCACGGTCTACAAGGACCGCAGCTTCGACTTCATCCTGAAGTCGCCGCCGGCGGGAGTGCTGCTCAAGAAGGCGGCGAAGCTCGAGAGCGCAGCGGCCATGCCCGGTCACGAGACCGCCGGCAAGGTGACGCGTGCGCAGGTCGAGGAGATCGCCAAGATCAAGATGAACGACCTCAACGCCCGCGACCTCAACGCCGCGTGCCGGATCATCGAAGGCACGGCGCGCGCCGCCGGCATCAAGGTGGAGGGCTAGTCCAAGCCATGGTCACGCAATCCAAGCGTTATCGCGCCGCGTCCGCCAAGGTGGACCGCAGCAAGGTGTACGAGCCGGCGGAAGCGCTGGCGCTGCTCAAGTCCCTGCCCGGCGCGAAGTTCGACGAGACCGTCGAGGTCGTCGTCGTGCTCGGCATCGATCCCAAGAAGTCCGACCAGCTCGTGCGCGGCGCCGTGTCGCTGCCCAAGGGCCTGGGCAAGACGGTCAAGGTGATCGTGTTCGCCGAAGGCGAAAAGGCTGCCGCGGCGCAGGCCGCCGGCGCCGACATCGTCGGCTCGGGCGAGCTCGCCGAGAAGGTGCTCGGCGGCTGGACCGACTTCGACATCGTGATCGCCAGCCCCGACATGATGAAGCACGTCGGCAAGCTCGGTAAGGTCCTCGGTCCCCAGGGCAAGATGCCCAGCCCCAAGTCGGGCACGGTCACGGCCGACGTCGCCGGGGCGGTGCGCGAGTTCAAGGCCGGCAAGGTCGAGTTCCGCACCGACGCGGGCGGCAACGTCCACGCCTCGGTCGGCAAGCGTTCCTTCAAGGTCGAGGACCTCGAGGTCAACCTGCGCGCCTTCCTCGATCACCTGATCGCGATGCGTCCGCCCGCGGTCAAGGGCCAGTTCGTGCGCAAGGTCTCGGTCTCGACGACCATGGGCCCCGGCGCCTGGATCAACTACTCGACTGGAGCTGAGCTCGATGCCTAATCTCGTCAACAACCTGATCGCGACCGAGTACGACGGGCTGCTCGCCAAGTCCGAGGGCGTGATCGTGATGTCGCTCGGCCGCGTGACCGTCAAGGAACTCGAGCCGCTGCGCAACAAGCTCGCCAAGGACGGCGTGCGCGTCCGCATGGTGCGCTCGTCGCTGCTGCGCCGCGCGCTGGCGGCCAAGGGCTACGAAGCCTCGGCCGAGCTGCTCGCGGGCAACACCGGCATCGCCTACGGCTCGCTCGAAGGCACGATCGCCGCGGCCAAGATCCTGACCGCCGACGACGTCAAGAAGCCGGGCAAGATCCAGCTGCGCGGCGCGATCTTCGACGGCGTGCTGCTCGGGCCCAAGGACGCCGTCGCCCTCGCCGGCCTCCCCGACAAGAAGACCCTGCGCGGCATGCTGGTCGGCTGTCTGGCCGCCCCGATGCGCGGTCTCGTCACCACGCTCAATGCGCTGCCCTCGGGCACGGTGCGCGTGATGCAGGCCAAGATCGACAAGGCTGGCGGCACCGGCGAGGCCGCTGCGGTCGCCGAGGCGTCCTGATCCTGTCCTGACTCCACATCCACGGCTCCCTTGGCGCGTCCCCGTGCCCGCACCGTGCGGGCAGCGCGCAGGGAAGTCGGACCTCGCCCACCTCCCGCGCCGCCCGCGGGGGGTCCAAGCGGAAACAACGTTCGTCAACTTATCCGGAGACTCAAATGTCCAACGACACGCTCGACCCCGAGCTCATGGCCATCGTCGAGAAGCTCGACGGCCTCACCCTCATCCAGGCCTCCAAGATGGTCAAGCACCTCGAGGAGCGCTGGGGTGTCAGCGCCGCTGCCCCCGTCGCCGTCGCCGCGGCCCCGGCCGCCGGCGCCGCCGCTCCGGCCGCCGAAGAGAAGACCTCCTTCACGGTCGTCCTCGAGTCGGTCCCGGCCGACAAGAAGATCGCCGTCATCAAGGAAGTCCGCGCGATCACGGGCCTGGGCCTCAAGGAAGCCAAGGACCTCGTCGACGGCGCGCCGAAGCCGGTCAAGGAAGGCATCGCCAAGGACGAGGCCGACAAGATGAAGAAGCAGCTCGAGGACGCGGGTGGCAAGGTCAAGCTGACCTGATCCACCCCGGACTCCGCTGCCTCTGGTGCCCACGACTCTCGCACCTTCGCCCAAGGGACCCACGGACGCCGCCACGCGCGGCGCCCGTGGCGTCCCGTCGGTATCTCGCCTCCTCACCGCCCCTGCGGCGGGCTGTGGTCGTCACCTCGACCTCGCCCGCGGCACGGCGCCTCTCCTGCGCTCCAGCGCTCCGCTCGCGCTCTAGGTCCCCGTTCGCGGGAACCCAGCAGCGCTCGCGTCGTCCCGACGAGTTCCAGCTCCCGCGTTGCCCTGTTCGAGGGACGCGGCCCCATCGACGCCCGGTTGCGTGAACTGACCATGACCCTGACCAAGAACGCCCCGAAGAGCTTCGCGCGCTACCCGAAGATCATCGACATCCCCAGCCTGGTCGAGATCCAGACGGCCGCCTACCAGGATTTCCTCCAGCTCGAGGTGCCGCAGGGCTCGCGCAAGGCCCACGGCCTCGAGTCGCTGCTCAAGGAGGTCTTCCCGATCTACAGCTACGACAAGACGATGTGCCTCGAGTACATCGGCTACGAGCTGGGCAAGCCGCGCTACTCGATCGACGAGTGCCGCCAGCTGCGCTTGACCTTCGGCTATCCCTTCAAGGTGCGCCTGCGCCTGATCAAGCCGGAGCCGATCGAGGAAGAGGTGTATCTGGGCGAGATCCCCGTGATGATCGGGGGCGGCGAGTTCATCATCAACGGCTCCGAGCGCGTGATCGTGAGCCAGCTCCACCGCTCGCCGGGCGTGGACTTCTCGGTCGACTCGACGACCACCGAGAAGAAGCTCCACAACTGCTGGATCATCCCCGAGCGCGGCAGCTGGATCGAGCTCAACGTCACCAAGAAGGAAGTCCTGCAGGTCAGGATCGACCAGTCGGGCAAGTTCGCGGCCTCGACGCTCCTGCGCGCGCTCGACCCGAAGCTGTCGACCGATCAGGACATCCTGCGCGCCTTCTACACGACCAAGGTCGTCAAGAAGACCAAGGCGCAGACGCAGGCGGCCTTCGCCAAGCTGATCACCGACAAGATCGCGGTGGGGGACATCGTCGTCCTCAAGACCGGCGAAGTGCTGGTCTCGTCGGGCCTGCCGATCCCCGAGACGGCGGCGCTCGAGATCGCGGCCAGCGATCTGGCCGAGGTCGAGGTGATCGACATCGAGGGCCAGGAACTCGACATGCTCCTCATCAACACGATGAAGGAGGACCCGACCAAGAGCCACGACGAGGCGCTGCTCAAGATCTACCAGCGCCTGCGTCCGGGCAACCCGCCGCAACTCGAGAAGGCGCGCGAGCTCTTCCACGAGAAGTTCTTCGATCCCCAGCGCTACCGCCTGGGCCGCGTCGGCCGCTTCCGCCTCAACCGGAAGTTCGACCAGAAGATCCCCGAGGACGTGCAGATCCTGCAGCCCGAGGACATCGTCAACTCGATCAAGTACCTGGTCGGCCTGCGCGCCGGCAAGGGCATCATCGACGACATCGACAACCTCGGCAACCGGCGCGTGCGCACGATCGCCGAGCTCGCCGGCGACGAGTTCCGCAAGGGCCTGCTCAAGCTGCGCCGCACGGCGCAGGAGCGCATGAACCTCGAGACGACCGAGACCGTCTCGCCGCGCAACCTGATCAACTCGAAGACCTTCTCGAGCGCGATCGACTACTTCTTCGGCCGCGGCGAGCTGAGCCAGGTCGTCGACCAGACCAACCCCCTGTCGCAGCTCACGCACGAGCGGCGCCTGTCGGCGCTCGGACCGGGCGGCCTCAACCGCAAGCGCGCGGGCTTCGACGTGCGCGACGTGCACCTGTCGCACTACGGTCGCCTGTGCCCGATCGAGACGCCGGAAGGCTCGAACATCGGCCTGATCAGCTCGCTGTCGATCTACTCGCGCATCGACGAGTACGGCTTCCTCGTCACGCCCTACCGCCGCGTGCGCAAGGGCAAGCTGACGCAGGAGATCGTGTGGATGCGCGCCGACGAGGAGTACGGCCACGTGCTCGCGCCGGCCGACACCGCGCTCGACGACAAGCTGCAGATCGTGGGGGAGCGTGTGCTCGCCCGCAAGGACGGCGAGAACATCGAGGTCCCGCCGGAAGGCGTCGACTTCGTCGACGTCGCGCCGCAGCAGATCGTCGGCATCTCCGCCGCGCTGATCCCGTTCCTCGAGCACGACGACGCCAACCGCGCGTTGATGGGCTCGAACATGCAACGCCAGGCCGTCCCGCTGCTCGTCAGCGAGCCGCCGCTGGTCGGCACGGGCCTCGAGGTCACCGTCGCGCGCAACTCGAACCTGCCGGTCTTCGCCGAGAAGGCGGGCACGGTCAAGTACGCCGACAGCCAGCGCATCGTGATCGACGATGACGAGTACCGGCTGACCAAGTACCGCGGCCTCAACGAACGCACGGCGCAGAACCACAAGCCGCGCGTGGCCGAGGGCCAGAAGGTCGAGAAGGGCACGCTGCTCGCCGACGGCGCGTCGACGAGCCAGGGCGAGCTCGCGCTCGGCAAGAACCTGCTGGTCGCGTTCATGACGTGGGACGGCTTCAACTACGAGGACGCGATCCTCGTCAGCGAGCGCCTGATCCGCGAGGACACGTTCACCTCGATCCACATCGAGGAGTACGACGTCGAGGTGCGCGAGACCAAGCTCGGCAAGGAGGAGTTCACGCGCGACATCCCCAACGTCGGCGAGAAGGCGCTCAGCGCCCTCGACGAGGCGGGCATCGTGCGCATCGGCACCTTCGTCGAGGCCGGCGACATCCTCGTCGGCAAGGTCGCTCCGAAGTCGAAGAGCGAGCTCACTCCGGAAGAGAAGCTGCTGCACGCGATCTTCGGCAAGGCCGGCGTCGACGTGAAGAACGCCTCGCTGACGATGCCTCCGGGCACGCGCGGCGTCGTGATCGGCGCGCAGAAGTTCTCGCGCCGCGTCAACCTGACCGACAGCGAGCGCACCAAGGCTCTCGCGCAGATCCGCGACGCGGAGCGCGACTTCCTCAAGGCGCTGCGCGACTACACCGCGGCCATGCTGCGCGACGTCAAGGCGGCGCTCGGCACCGAGGTGGTCGACGACCTGACCGGCAAGCCGGTGCAGTTCGACGACACGGCGACCTACGACGAGCTGCGCCGCGTGCGCCTGCTCTGCACGGCCGCCAGCGAGGACACGCAGGAGCAGGTTGCGCGCCAGAAGGCGCTCGCCGCGATCAGCGAGTTCCAGTCGCGCATCGAGGGCCGCGAGGCGGAGAAGAACAAGATCGTCAACCGCCTCTCGCGCGGCGACGAGCTGCCGACCGGCGTGCTCGAGATGGTCAAGGTCTACGTCGCCACCAAGCGCAACCTCTCGGTCGGCGACAAGATGGCCGGCCGCCACGGCAACAAGGGCGTCATCAGCAAGGTGATGCGCATCGAGGACATGCCGTACCTCGAGGACGGCACCCCGGTCGACATCGTGCTCAACCCGCTGGGCGTGCCCAGCCGCATGAACGTCGGCCAGATCCTCGAGACCCACCTGGGCCTCGCGGCGCTCAAGCTCGGCGCGCGCTTCAGCTCGCCGCCCTTCGACGGCGCGAGCGAGGAGGAGATCGAGGAGCAGCTCGAGAAGGCGGGCCTGCCGCGCACCGGCAAGTTCACGCTCTTCGACGGCCGCACCGGCACCGCGTTCGAGCAGACCGTCACGGTCGGCGTGATGTACATGCTCAAGCTGCACCACCTCGTCGACGAGAAGGTGCACGCCCGCGCGACGGGTCCCTACAGCCTGATCACCCAGCAGCCGCTGGGCGGCAAGGCGCGCTTCGGCGGCCAGCGTTTCGGCGAGATGGAAGTGTGGGCGCTCGAGGCCTACGGGGCCGCGCACATCCTGCAGGAACAGCTGACGGTCAAGTCCGACGACGTCGAGGGCCGCACCAAGATCTACGAATCGATGGTGAAGGGCCTCAACATCCTCGAGCCCGGCACGCCCGTGTCGTTCGAGGTGCTCTGCAACGAGATCAAGGGGCTCGGACTCAACATCCAGCTCCACAAGAAGGCGACGCTCTAGGCGCTCGGAGGGAAGTCGGAACCATGGTCGAAACGATCACCAATCGCATCAACGACTACGGCAGCGTCACCATCAACCTGGCGTCGCCGGAGGACATTCGTTCCTGGTCCTACGGCGAGGTCAAGAAGCCGGAGACGATCAACTACCGCACGTACCGGCCCGAGCGCGATGGCCTGTTCTGCGAGCGCATCTTCGGGCCTGAGAAGGACTGGGAGTGCTTCTGCGGCAAGTACAAGGGCATCAAGCACAAGGGCATCGTGTGCGACAAGTGCGGGGTCATGATCACGCACTCCCGCGTGCGCCGGAAGCGCATGGGGCACATCAACCTCGCGGCGCCCGTCGCGCACATCTGGTTCTTCAAGGCCATGCCGAGCCGCCTCGGCACCTTGCTGGGGATCCAGACCTCGAACCTCGAGCGCGTGGTGTACTTCCAGGACTACATCGTCATCGAGCCCGGTGACACGCCGCTGACGGAGTACCAGCTCCTCAACGAGGAGGAGTTCCGCAGCTCGAAGGCCAAGTACGGCTCCGAGTTCGAGGCCGACATGGGCGCGGAGGCGGTCAAGAAGATCCTCCGCAAGCTCGAGCTGCAGAAGCTCTCGGGCGAGCTGCGCGAAGAGCTCCTGTCCACGCGCTCCAAGCAGCGCATGAAGGACATCATCAAGCGCCTGCGCACGGTCGAGATGCTGCGCGACAGCGGGCAGAACGCCGAGCACATGATCCTCGACGTGATCCCCGTGATCCCGCCGGACCTGCGCCCGCTGGTGCTGCTCGACTCGGGCAACTTCGCCACGAGCGACCTGAACGACCTCTACCGGCGCCTGATCAACCGCAACAACCGGTTGAAGAAGCTGCTCGACCTCAACGCGCCCGAGGTCATCATCCGCAACGAAAAGCGCATGCTGCAGCAGTCGGTCGACGCGCTGTTCGACAACGGCCGCTGCCGCCGCCCGGTGCTCGGCTCGTCGAACCGTCCGCTCAAGTCGCTGACGGACATGATCAAGGGCAAGCAGGGCCGCTTCCGCGAGAACCTGCTCGGCAAGCGCGTCGACTACTCGGCGCGTTCGGTGATCGTCGTCGGCCCCGAGCTGCGCCTGCACCAGTGCGGCCTGCCCAAGAAGGTCGCGCTCGAGCTGTTCCAGCCGTTCATCATCCGCCGCCTCAAGGACCTCGGGCTCGCCGACACGATCAAGTCGGCGAAGAAGATGCTCGAGCGCCGCGACGAGGAGGTCTGGGACATCCTCGAGGAGGTCATCCGTGACCACCCCGTGCTCCTGAACCGCGCCCCGACGCTGCACCGCATGGGCATCCAGGCCTTCGAGCCGGTGCTGATCGAGGGCAACGCGATCCGCCTGCACCCGCTGGTGTGCGGCGGCTTCAACGCCGACTTCGACGGCGACCAGATGGCAGTCCACCTGCCGCTGTCGTTCGAGGCCCAGATCGAGGCCTCGACGCTGATGCTGGCGACGAACAACGTGTTCTCGCCCGCCAACGGCGCGCCGATCATCTCGCCTTCGCAGGACATGGTGCTCGGCATCTACTACCTGTCGAAGGCTCCGGCGGAGGTCGAGCGCGACAAGCTGCCGCGCTTCGGCAGCCTCAACGAGCTGTTCCTCGCCTGGGGCCACGGCGCGACGCGCACGCACAAGGCGGTCGCGGTCCGCATGGAACCCGGCCGGCGCATCAAGCTCAGCCCCAAGGGCCCCGAGGTCGAGGTGGGCGAGGACGGCCGCGTCCAGTCCGACGCGCGCGATCCGAAGTCGGCGCGCGTGCTCGTCACGACCACGATCGGCCGCGCGATCTTCAACGACATCCTTCCCCCCGGGATGCCGTTCTACAACTACGAGCTCGACAAGAAGGGCATCCAGGCCCTGATCAGCGACTGCCACCGGCTGCTCGGCCGCGACGCGACGCTGCGCCTGCTCGACGACCTCAAGGACCTGGGCTTCAAGGCCAGCACGCGCGCGGGCCTGTCGTTCGGCAAGGACGACATCCGCGTCCCGCCGACCAAGCAGCGCGTCCTCAACGACACCCAGAAGGAAATCGACAAGGTCGAGAAGTCCTTCCAGAAGGGCGTCATCACCGAGGGCGAGCGCTACCTCAAGATCATCGACCTGTGGACACACGCCCGCGAGAAGGTCGGTGAGGACCTGATGCAGGTGCTCCGCGAGGACCACCGCTCCGACCAGGTCTACGTCAACCCGATCTACTGCATGGTGCAGTCGGGCGCCCGTGGCTCGATCGACCAGGTGCGCCAGCTCGGCGGCATGCGCGGCCTGATGGCCAAGCCCTCGGGCAAGATCATCGAGACGCCGATCAAGGCGAACTTCCGCGAAGGCCTGAAGGTGCTCGAGTACTTCAGCTCGACCCACGGCGCGCGCAAGGGTCTCGCCGACACGGCGCTCAAGACGGCCGACGCCGGCTACCTGACGCGCAAGCTGACGGACGTCGCGCAGAACGTCGTGGTCACGCTCGAGGACTGCGGCACCGCGCAGGGTGTCACCAAGGGCGTCGTCTACAAGGGCGAGAAGATCGTGGTGACTCTCGCGCAGGCGATCCGCGGCCGCACCGCCCGCACGACGATCATGGACGTCGTCAACGACGAGGTCGTGGTGCGCGAGAACGAGATGATCACCGAGGACGCGGCCCTCAAGGTCGAGGCCCTCGGCTACGAGAAGGTCGCCGTCCGCTCGCCGCTCACCTGCGAGTCGGGCTTCGGCGTCTGCTCGAAGTGCTACGGCATGGACCTGTCGCGTGGTGCGCTCGCCGAGCGTGGCCTCGCGATCGGGATCATCGCCGCGCAGTCGATCGGCGAGCCCGGCACGCAGCTCACCATGCGCACGTTCCACATCGGTGGCACGGCGAGCCGCGCGATCGAAGCCTCCGAAATCAAGGCCAAGCGCCCCGGCAAGATCGCCTTCTCCAACCTGAAGGTGGTCACCAACTCCGCCGGCGCCTCCGTCGCGCTCAACCGCAACGGCGAGATGCGCCTGCTCGACGCCCGTGGCCGCGAGATCGACCGCTACGCGGTTCCGACCGGCGCGACCGTGTTCGTCAAGGAAGAGCAGGACATCAAGGCCGGCGACTCGCTCTGCCGCTGGGACCCGCACCACGTGCCGATCCTGTCGGAGTTCAAGGGCCGCGTGCGCTACGAGGACCTGATCGACGGCAAGACCGTGCGCGTCGAGCGCGACGCCCGCCGCGGGACGATCCGCAAGCAGGTGATCGAGCACAAGGGCGACCTGCACCCGCAGATCGTGCTGGAAGACAGCTCGGGCCACCCGCTCGCGCTGTACCCGATCCCCGAACGCGCCTACCTCGAGGCCGAGGAAGGCTCGATGGTCGGCCCGGGCGAGCTGCTCGCCAAGACCGCCCGCGACATCCAGGGCACGCAGGACATCACCGGCGGTCTGCCGCGCGTCACCGAGCTCTTCGAGGCGCGTCGCCCGAAGGACCCGGCGGTCGTGTCGGAGATCGACGGCGTGGTCGAGCTCGGCGACAAGAAGCGCGGCAAGCGCACGATCCTCGTCAAGGCGCTCGGGCCCAAGAACGAGGTCATCGAGGAGCGCGAGCACTCGGTCCCGCAGACCAAGCACCTGCGCGTCCACAAGGGCGACGAGGTGCGCGCCGGCGAGGCGCTGGTCGACGGCCCGCTCGACCCGCACGACATTCTCGCCATCACGGGCGAGGAGGAAGTGCAGGGCTACCTGCTGCGCGAGATCCAGTCGGTGTACCGCTCGCAGGGCGTGACCATCGACGACAAGCACATCGAGATCATCGTCGGCCAGATGATGCGCAAGGTGTCGGTCAAGGATCCCGGCGACAGCGACTTCCTGCCCGGTGCGGTCGTCGACCGCTTCCGCTTCCGCCGCGAGAACGAGCGCCTCCGCAAGGAGCGCAAGAAGCCCGCGACCGGCGAGACGCTGCTGCTCGGCATCACGAAGGCTTCGCTCTCCAGCGAGTCGTTCATCTCGGCCGCCAGTTTCCAGGAGACCACCAAGGTGCTCACCGAGGCCGCTCTCGCGGGCCGGCGCGACAACCTCGTCGGTCTCAAGGAGAACGTGATCCTCGGTCACCTCGTGCCGACCGGCACGGGCTTCCGCGACCACAGCCGCACGCGCGTCAAGAAGAACATCGACTTCGGCGAGCTGGGCAACGCCAGCCAGTTCGACGCGCGCGCTCCCGATGCCGACCTCGAGTCGCTCGTCTCGGGTTTCGACCCGCTGGCGGTCGATGCGGGCCTCCTGATGGCGGCCGGTGGTTCGCTCGTGCGGGCCTCGGGCTCGGAAGATGACGCCGAGATCCCGACCACGCTCGAACTGCCGGAAGGTCAGGAAGTCGAGGAAGCGGAGAAGGCCGAGCTGCCCGAAGAGGGTGCCGAGGCCGAGTCCGATGACGAAGACCTCGACGCGGACTTCGACGGCGACGCCGAAGCCGGCGCCGAAGAAGAGTTCTAGCGGGTCCCCGCCGCACGCGGCGGGGCCTCGTCCAACCGATTCCAACCCAACCAACGCCTTTTCTGCCGCGGACGGCCCCCCAGCAACGTGGGGGAGCCGCCCCGGGGACCGGCCTCTGCGAGCGGAGGCTTGACCTCGCTGCCGGTCCCCGTAGAATGCTCGCCCCTTTTCCACGGTCACCTATGCCGACGATCAATCAACTGGTTCGCAAGCCGCGCGTGGTCCAGAAGCGGCGCACGAAGTCGCCCGTTCTCGACGCCTGCCCGCAGAAGCGTGGTGTCTGCCTGCAGGTCAAGACCATGACCCCGAAGAAGCCGAACTCGGCGCTGCGCAAGATCGCGCGCGTGCGGCTCTCCAACGGCAAGGAAGTGACCGTGTACATCCCCGGCGAAGGCCACAACCTGCAGGAGCACTCGGTGGTCCTGATCCGCGGCGGTCGCGTGCGCGACCTCCCCGGTGTGCGCTACCACATCGTGCGCGGCACGCTCGACGCCTCGGGTGTCGAAGGCCGTCACAAGAGCCGCTCGAAGTACGGCACCAAGGCCCCGAAGAAGTAGTGCGGCCCTGCCAGCACCTGAAAACCAAGCTGATCCAGCTAGAGAAAGTCTGACGATGCCGCGCAACTACAAGTCGACCGAGGCCCTGCTCTCGCCCGACCCGAAGTTCGGGTCGATGCTCGCCACCAAGGTGATCAACAAGATCATGCTCGATGGCAAGAAGTCCACCGCCCAGGCCATCTTCTACGAGGCCCTCGATCTCGCCCACAAGAAGCTCCCCGACGTCCAGGACCAGGCGGAGATCTTCACGCGCGCGATCGACAACATCCGCCCGGCCGTCGAAGTGCGCTCCAAGCGCGTCGGTGGCGCCAACTACCAGGTGCCGCGCGAAGTGCGCCGCAACCGCCAGCAGTCGCTGGCGATCCGCTGGCTCGTCGACAACGCGCGCTCCAAGAAGGGCAAGCGCATGGCGACCCGCCTCTCGGAAGAGTTCGTCGACGCCTTCAACGGCACCGGCGCCTCGGTCCAGTGGAAGGAACAGGTCCACAAGATGGCCGAGGCCAACAAGGCCTACAGCCACTACGCGCACTAGGATCCGCGCCGCCGAGCTCTCGGCGGCCTGATCGAAAAGCCCGGCCCCGATGCGGTTCGACCCGCGGCGGGGCCGGGCGCTTTGTGCGCGGCTTTCCCAAGACTCCCTAGCCCATCGTGATCGACGTCCTGATCGTCCGCGACCCGCGCGAGTCGCTCGCCAAGTGCTCGCTCACGCCGCTGCGTGGCCTGCCGGGCCTGCGCTTCGTGAGCTACCACCCCGAGCGGCGCGTCGAAGCGGGGCGGCGCGTGCTGCTGCACCCCGATGGCGAGGAGCTGGGGGAGCGCGACCGAGGCCTCCCGCTCTTGCTCGTCGACTGCTCGTGGCGGCGCGTGCCCCAGATCACGGCGACGATCGACGGCGAGTTCCTGCGGCGTCGGCTGCCGAAGCTCGAGACCGCCTATCCGCGCAAGAGCAAGACCTTCGAGGATCCCGCGAGCGGGCTCGCTTCCGTCGAGGCGCTGTATGCCGCGCTCGTGCTGCTCGGCGACAGGCGGCCCGAGCTGCTCGACGCCTATCGCTGGCGCGACCCGTTCCTCGCGCTCAATCCGTCGATCGGCTGAGCAGGGCACGGACCCCGCGGTGGCTACGATGCGCACATGACCGACCTCGCGCGCATCCGCAATATCGGAGTCGCGGCCCACATCGATGCGGGCAAGACGACGGTGTCCGAGCGCCTGCTGTTCGTGAGCGGCGTCGAGCACCGCATCGGCGAGGTCGACGACGGCACGGCGACGCTCGACTACCTGCCGGAGGAGCGCGAGCGCGGCATCACGATCACCGCGGCGGCGACCACGCTGCCCTGGCGCGAGCACTCGATCAACCTGATCGACACGCCCGGTCACGTCGACTTCGGCATCGAGGTCGAGCGCTCGCTGCGTGTGCTCGACGGGGCCGTGCTCGTGATCGACGCGGTCGCCGGCGTGCAGGCGCAGTCGGAGACCGTCTGGCGCCAGATGCGGCGCCACCACGTTCCGGCGATCGCCTTCGTCAACAAGTGCGATCGCGCGGGCGCCGATTTCCTGGCCGCGGTGGCGAGCCTGCGCAAGCGCCTCGGCGCGAGCGCGGTGCCGGTGCAGTACCCGTGGTTCGAGGATGGCCAGCTCGCGGGTGTCGTCGACCTGCTCGAGCGGCGCGCGCTCGATTACCTGCACGGCCACGCGCATCCGGAGGATCCGCCGCTCGAGGTGCCGCTGCCCGCGGCGCTCGCCGACGAGGTCGGGGTGCTGCGTTCCGAGCTCGTCGACGCGCTGGCGGACACCGATGACACGCTGATGGCCGACGTGCTCGAAGGGCGCGAGCCAC
>JABWBL010000464.1 GCA_013360535.1 Planctomycetaceae bacterium | reverse complement strand
CCCCAGGCTCCCGTGGCGCGCCGCACGCCCGCTGTGCAGGCCGAGCTCACCGCTCCCGATCGCTTCCGCCCCGGGTTCGATCCCGCGCGCGACAAGCTGCCCGAGCCGCGGCGCGGCGGGACGCTCACGCTGCAGATCGAAGCGCTGCCGTCGAGCCTCAACTTCCTGCTCGACAATACGAGCGTGTCGCGGCGCATCCTGCGCGAGGTGCACGGCTCGCTGCTCGTGCGCGACCTGTTCACGGGGGAGCACGTTCCGGAGCTCGCGGAGAGCCTCGTCGTCGAGGACACGCTCTTCACGCGCGACGGGCGCCGCCTGTACGGCGAGCTCGTCGAGCAAGGCGAGAGCTGGCGCGTCGTTCCGCGCTCGGCGCCCGGGCACGCGCTCGCGAAGGCCGTCGACGTGCCCAAGTCCGACGTCGCGCGCATCGATCGTGGCACCGTGTTCACGTTCCGGCTGCGCGACGACGTCCGCTGGCACGATGGCAAGCCTCTGCGCGTCGAGGACTTCCTGCTGACGTGGCGCCTCTCCAAGATCCCGGAGGTCGAGTGCGACTCGAAGCGCTTCATGTACGACCACCTCGTGCTGGCCGAGGCCCCCGACTCGCGGCACCTGCGCTTCTTCTACGATCGCCAGTATTTCGGCGCCATGGCGGTGTTCGAGGGCCTCGGGCCACTGCCGAGCCACGTGTACGACCTGCGCGACCCGGCGAACCCGCAGTACAAGTCCGACGCGACCGACGCGGAGCTCGCGCGCTTCGTGAACGAACATCCCGCCAACCGCGCGTGGATCGGCGTCGGGCCCTACCGCATCACCGAGTTCGGCAACGAAGGGCTCGAGATGGTGCGCACCGGCGACTGGTGGAACGAGCGCGACTCCGGCTGGTTCGAGCGTGTCCGCTGGCGCTACATCAAGGATGACTCGCTCGCGTTCCGCGCTCTCGCCGCGGGGGAACTCGACTTCACCTCGCGCCTCGTCGCGGACGACTACTTCGCCGCCGCCGCGGATCCGCAGTTCCAGGCGCGTGCCTACACGGGCTTTTTCTACACGCCGCGTGCGAGCTACATCGGCTGGAACCTGAAGCGCCCCGAGCTCTCGGACGTGCGCGTGCGGACCGCGCTCGCGCTCGCCTGCGACTGGGACGCCTACATCAAGGGCTACTACCGCGGGCTGGCGGAGCGTGTCACGGCCGAGTGGTACGACGGCGGTCGCGACTATGACCGATCGATTCCGCCGCTGCCGTTCGACCTGAAGCGCGCGAAGGCGTTGCTCGCGGAGGCGGGCTGGTACGACCGCGATGGCGACGGGCTCGTCGACAAGGACGGAGAGCCGCTCGCGATCGAGCTCCTGTCCCAGTCGGGCAACCGCTCGGGCGAGGTGTTCGTGCAGAGCTACCAGCAGACGCTGGCGCAGGTCGGCGTGCGGCTCGACGTCGCGGCGCTCGAGTGGCCCGTGCTCATGGAGCGTGTCCACCAGCGCGATTTCGACGGTGTTTTCAAGGTCTGGATCTTCCCGCTCGAGTCCGATCCCTACCAGCGCTGGCACTCGAGCCAGATCGGCGTCGGCACGGCGAACGAGAGTTCGTTCTCCGCGCCCGAGGTCGATCGGTTGTGCGAGGCCTACGTCGCGGAGGTCGATCCCGAGCGTCGCGGGGAGCTCAGTCGCGAGCTCCACCGCCGCCTGTACGCCGAGCAGGCCTACCTGTACGGCGTGAAGGTGCCGCACAAGTTCGCGATCGACGCGCGCATCCGCAACGTGCGCTTGAGCGCGATCGATCCGGGGTATCGCGTGCGCGACTGGTATCGGGCGGAGTAGCAAGGCCGTGCGCTCCCTCGCGATCCGGCTCGCACGCACCGCGGCGACGATCTTCGGGCTCGTGCTCGTCACGTTCGTGCTGCTGCGGCTCGCGCCGGGCGATCCGGCCGAGCTGCGCTTCGCGGATCCGACGCAGGCGCCCGGCCCGAGTGCGCTCGAGGCCGTCGCGCGCTTCCGCGAGGCGCACTTGCTCGACCGTTCGCTGCCGGTGCAGTTCCTGCAGTATCTCGGCCCCTTCGACCTTTCGCCGCGTGGCCACGAGTGCTTCGGCGGAACGGGTGAGCATCGCTGGAACGGCCTGCTCGCCCTCGATCTGGGCCACGAGTACCTGCGGCCCTCGGTGTCGATCGGGTCGGAGCTCGCACGGCGCCTCGCCGTCACCTTGCCGCTGGCGCTCGTGTCCGCGCTGCTGGCCTTCGCGCTCGCGGTGCCCCTCGGCATCGCCCAGGCGCTGCGCCGCGGCAGCGCGTTCGACCTGCTCGCGAGCCTCGTGACGCTCACGCTGTACTCGACGCCCGTGTTCTGGGGAGCGCTGCTCCTGCTCGCGCTGTTCGGGCCGGCGGGGCTGGGTTGGTTCCCGGTGATGGGCTCGCAAGCCTTCGAGACGTTCGGCGGCGCCGTGCGGCACTCGGTGCTGCCCGTCGTGTGCATGAGCTACGGCGCGCTGGCGTGGATCTCGCGGCAGATGCGCAGCGCGGTGCTCGAGACGGTGCAGCAGGACTACGTGCTCGCGGCGCGCGCGCGCGGCTTGCCGGAACGTGCCGTCGTGCTGCGGCACATCGTGCGCAACTCGCTCTTGCCGACGCTGACACTGGTCGGTCAGGTGCTGCCGTGGCTCGTCGGCGGTTCGCTCGTCGTCGAGACCGTGTTCGAGATCCCCGGGATGGGCAAGTACGCCTTCGACTCGCTCGAGCGGCGCGAGTACGACGCCGTCGCGGCCTGCGTGCTCGTGTCGGGCCTGATGACGCTCGCCGGTCTCGCGCTCTCCGACTTCCTCTACGCGCGCTTCGATCCGCGCTTGCGCCATGTCGAGCGCTAGCGTGAGCCTGTCGTGGGCCTCGGGCCGCCGCTGGTTCGCGCGCAGCGGCGCGCGTGCGGCGCTCGTGACGCTCGTACTGCTCGTTTCCAGCGCGGTTTTTGCGCCTTTTCTGGCCAACGATCGGCCGTACGTGATGGTCTCCGTCGATCGCGCCGCCTATGACGCGAGCCTCGCGGAGCTCGAGCCGCTCGTGCGGGAGTGGCACGTGCGATTGATCGCTGCGGCGGCGGCCGAACAAGGCGTGCGCCACTCCGACCTCGCGAGCGTGCACCGCACCTTCGAGGCACGCCAGGCACTCGCGCGCGAGTTGCGGGCGCTCGAGCTGCGGCTCGCGACCCTGCGCCGCCATGCGCCGGCCGCACGCGAGTGGCAGGAACCGCTCGACGAGTTCGAGTATCGCCTGCGCGGCTGGACGAACAAGATCGCCGAGCGTGACCTCGACGACCTCGGTCCGGCGCAGACGCTGGTGGCGGGTGCCGCCGCGCTGCGAGAGCGCTACAGCGTCGGCGCGGATGGCCTCGAGCTGCGCGAACGCCGCTCGTTCCCGCTGTTGGCGGCGCTCGACGTCGTCGACTGGTTCGTCGCGTTCGCGTGGGCGGCCGCC
>JABWBL010000463.1 GCA_013360535.1 Planctomycetaceae bacterium | reverse complement strand
CCTTGACCGAACACCAAACCCTCGAGACCGCGCTCGGGCACGCATCCGCCGCGCAGCGCGCCCGCTGGCTCGCCGAGCTCGCCCGCGAGGTGGCGCGCATGCACTCGCTGCATTTCGTCCATCGCGACCTGTACCTGCGCAACGTGCTCGTCGGCCCCGCGAGCGAGCCCGGAGACCGGCGCGAGCTCGTCTTCATCGACTGCTGGCACGGCCAAGGAGCGTGGCCGCGGCGCGGTGTCGACCACGACCTCGCCTGCCTCCTGCTCGAAGGCGCGGACCTGCTCTCCAGCGACGAGCAGCGCGCTCTTTTCGGCGCTTATCTCGAGGAGCGTCGCCGTCAGGACAAGCCCGTCGATCCGGTGCGGCTCGCGTGCGCGGTCACGGCGCGTCGCAAGGAACTCGTGCGGCGGCTGCAGACTTCGGCGCGTCGGCGGCCACCGCCGCGGGTCCTCGACTGGGACGCGTCTGCGCTGCTGTAGGGCTCGCGCTTTCCCGCCTTCCGGCGCCTTCAGTCGCGGAAGCGGCTCTCGCGCTCTCCACAGGCGGCGACGAGCCGCTCGCGCAGCGCCGCGTGTTCGGCCACGGGCATGCGGCAAGCCAACCAGCGCGTTCCGACGCGCCAACGCAGGTGCTCCCCGGTCAGGCGCCATTCCTCGAGCTCGCGCAGCGAGCGCGAGTCCCAGCCGCGGGCCACTCCGAGCTCGCCGATGCAGGCCTCGTCCTCCGACGGACAGATCGCCAGCGCGAGCGTCGCGAGGAGCAGCGTGACGAGCACGAGCCAGGCGAGCTCGAGCTCGCCCCAGTGCAGGATCATCCCGACCGCGAGCACGCAGGCGACGGTGATCGCCACGCGCCTGGCGAGCGGCGAGCCCGACTCGCGCGCCAGCGGGCGGCCGAGCCTTTGCCGACGCCTCCAGAGCACGACGCAGGCGGCCGCGAGCGCCGCGAGAATGCTCCCGAGTGCGTAGGCGAAGAGCGGCTCGAGCAGCTCGGACAGCGACTGGGAAGGAGTTTCCATCTGGCGATTTCGCGCGGAATTCTAGCGCAGGAACGTGGTCGCGCGTTCAGCGACGTCGCACGGGCGGACGAAATTGAGGCATCCCTCTCTTCCCCCCAATGACCAACGTCTCACTTCGCGAGAGCGAGGTCGAAAGCGACCTTCGCAGGGCCCTTGCCGAGCGCATCGAAAGTGGCGCGCTCGAGCTCCCCGTGCTCAACCAGGCCGCCACCCGCGTGGCGACGCTGTGCAACGAGTGCAACGCCGAGCCGCGTGAGCTCGCCGACACGCTGTCGCGCGACCCGTCGCTCGCCGGGCACGTGCTGCGCGTCTCGAACTCCTCGACCTACGCGCCGGTGCAGCCGATCGTCTCGCTGCAGCAGGCCATCAGCCGGCTCGGCATGGCGACGCTGGGGCAGATCGCGTTCGCGGTCGCCGTCGGCGAGCGCGTGTTCGAGGTGCCCGGCCACGAATCCTGGGCGCGCGAGCTGTGGCGGCACTCGGCGCTGTGCGCCGGCTGGTCGCGCGAGATCTCGCGCGTGCGGCGTCGCAACGGCGAGACCACGTTCCTGTGCGGGCTGATGCACGACGTCGGCCTGCCGATCCTCGTGCAGGCGGCGGCGGACATGCTGCGCAAGTCGGGATCCGAGGCGCCGCGGGAGCTGCTCGAGCCGATCGTGCTCGAGTTGCACGGCGCGGCCGGTGCCAAGCTCGCCGAAGCCTGGAAGATGCCCGAGGCGGTGCGCGAGACGATGCTCGCCCACCACGACCTCGCCCGGAAGCTCAAGCACCCGGAGGAAGTGCGCACGGTCGCGCTCGCCGACCTGCTCTCGCACTGGACCGTGGAGCACGCTGACGAGAGCACGGCCGATTGCGTCGCGCGCCTGCGCGGGCTGGCGCTGCTCGAGCAGCTCGGCCTCTACGACGACGAGCTCGAGACCCTGCTCGAGCGCAAGGAGTGCGTGCTCGATTTCGCGGGAGCCCTTTCGTGAGTGACGCAGAGTTCGATTTCGTCGTGATCGGGGGCGGGCCGGGTGGACAGAAGGCCGCCGTGCAGGCGGTCAAGGCCGGCGCGCGCGTGCTGCTCGTCGAGCGCGAGCAGGCCGTCGGCGGCGAGTGCGTGCGACGCGGCACGATTCCCTCCAAGGCGCTGCGCCACAGCGCGATGGTGCACCTGCGCTGGATGAACGCCTTCGGCGGCACCGAGCAGCCGGTCCGCTGCGGCAGCACGCTCGCGGCCTTGCTCGACCATCAGGACCGCGTCCTGCGGGGCCACGAGTCGTACCTGTCGCGCCAGCTGTCGCGCAACGGCGTGACGACCTGGCGCGGCCACGCGAGCTTCGTCGGTCCGGATGAGGTCTGCGTGCGCGCGATCGACGGCAGCAAGCGCCGCGTCAAGTCGCGCTTCATCGTGATCGCCACCGGCTCGCGCCCGCGCACGCCGCCCAACGTGCCCGTCGACCACGAGAACATCCTCGACAGCGACTCGATCCTCGCGCTGCCCTACCTGCCCGAGTCGCTCGTCGTGCTCGGCGGCGGAGTGATCGCGACCGAGTTCGCGACCGTGCTCGGCGCGCTGGGCGTGCGCGTGACGATGGTCGACAAGGCCGACCGACCGCTCGCGTTCCTCGATCCCGAGCTGACCGAGCGCCTCGTGGCCGACTTCGAGCGCACCGGCGGCCGCTACCTCGCGAAATCCGCGCTGAAATCGATCGAATTCGACGGCGTCTCGAAGGTCGTGACGCTGCTCGAGGACGGCACGCGCCTGGAAACCGACAAGGCGCTGTGCGCGCTGGGTCGCACCGCGCAGGTCAACGGCCTCGACCTCGCCAAGGCCGGACTCGCGGTCAACTCGCGCGGCACGGTCGAGGTCGACGCCAACTGCCGCACCAAGGTCGAGACGATCTACGCCGTCGGTGACGTGATCGGGCCGCCCGCGCTCGCCGCCACGTCGATGGAGCAGGGCCGCCGTGCCGTGCGCCACGCGCTCGGGCTGGAGGGGCTGGCCTCCAAGGGCCTCACTCCCGTCGGCATCTACGCCATCCCGGAGATCGCCACGATCGGCCTGACCGAGGCCGAGGCGCGCGCCAAGTTCGGCGGCGCGATGGTCGGACGCGCGCGCTTCGAGGAGCTCGCGCGCGGACTGATCAACGACGACGAGCGCGGACTGATCAAGCTCGTCTGCACGCCCGATGGGCGACGGCTGGTCGGTGCGCACATCGTCGGCGATGGCTCGACCGAGCTGATCCACGTCGCGCAGATGGCGCTCGCGGCGGAGGCGGATGTCGATGTCTTCTTCGAGAACATCTTCAACTTCCCGACCTTTGCCGAGGGGTTCCTCGTGGCCGCGCTCGACGTCTACGAGCAGCGGCAGGCGCTCGCACGCGCCGCCTGAAGCGCCGTCGGTGCCGGCCGAACTCAGCGGATGAGCGCCATCGGCGCGGCGCTCACGCCGAACTGCAACCGCGC
>JABWBL010000462.1 GCA_013360535.1 Planctomycetaceae bacterium | reverse complement strand
ATGCGGGCGGTTGGTCGTGATCGGCGCCGTGTCTGTGCAAAGCACCTAGTCGGTCACGAACCGACCCGCCCGTACCTGTTTTCTCGTGAATAGTGCGGGCTAGCTTGCGACGCACTTCGGGGCGCGCGCCGCGTATCGAAGGCCACGCATCGGGCTAGTGAGAGCGTCTCCGAGAGCTCGACAGCTAGCGACGAAGCGGTCGATGGCGGGCAGCCGGTCGTGTCCGAGAGGCGTGGTAGAGGTCGCGCGCGCATCGAGCACCCCGATCGCATCAAGGTGGACGGCTGGATCCGCCGTCATCCGAAGCGGAAGAAGTGGCCGGCTGACGAAGTTGCTCGGGACACCGAGCTCACCGTCGAAGCGGTACGACCGTGGCTAGCTTGTGCGCGAGCAGATCGGTCCCGCAAGAAGGCTCGAGGGAAAGCCCGAGCGGAGCAGGCCGGCCGTACTAATTCCCGTACGAAATCGGACGCCTGATTCCGCTCGCGTGAGTCCGGTGGTTCTTCGGCCGGATTGTGGCCGTAAAGTAATGTAGCGCATGGGCTTACGGCCGCTTGCCGTACCCGAGTTCTTCATTCGTTTCGTGCTGCTTAGGGTACACCCCTGTGGGGGGTCTTCTGGCACTTCACGCGCGCCGTTCGGCGTGCGGTTCGTGCCTCAGACCCCATTCCAGAGGATCTCCCCATGGGAGCACCCGATTCCAAGTACCTGACCGTCGGAGAAATAGCCGCCCGGCTTCAGGTCTCCCTGCATCGCGTGGAATACGCGATCCGGGCCCACAACATCCCCGCCGTCGGCCGGGCCGGTAACGCCCGCGTCTTCGACGACTCCGCCCTCAAGCGGATCAAGGCCGCGCTCGGCTCCAAGGCGAGCGGCGCAGCGCAGCTGCAGGAGGCCGCCCATGCGTGACCTCCTGGATCTCTACGACGCCACCGATGACTCCAACGACGGTGCCCAGCTCACGGAGCGCCGCATCGGTCAGGAGCCCGCGCTGGTGGTCCTCTTCTCGAAGTCCACGGAAGCAGTGAAGCTGCACTACGAGGACGCCCCGGAGTTCGCCACATTCGTGGTGTGCCCCGGCGACCGCTGCCCGCTCTGCCACCTCGGCAAGAATGCGCAGGACTACTGGCTCATCCCGGTCTACGACCTCGAGGACGCCAAGGTGAAGGTGCTGCGCGTGTCGACGCGCAAGAGCGTCGGTGCCCTCGCGCCGTCGATTGTCGCGCTGCTGCGCAAGCAGTCGACGAAGCCGGAGATCACGCAGATCTCCCGCACGCGCGGCAACTACAAGGTGACGTCATCGCCGTTGCAGGAGACCGCGGACGACGGCCGAGAAGCCATCGCCGCGTTCCTCAAGGAGTGCGAACACGGCCTCAAGCTCGTGTCCGCCTTCCCGAGCCCCACGGCCGCCGAGCTCGCAAGCTGCGAGCGCACGCGCCGCAAGCTCGAGGCGCTGGGCAACTACTTCACCGACGCCGACCGGCAGCCCGCCGCCGACGTTCCCGACCCCGACGCGGAAGGCGACTAGGACCCCGTCGTGGTGTCGAAGCTCATCACTGAGCTCGACCTCGAAGGCTTCCGGCGGGAATCTCTCTCGCCGGAAGCCCTCCTCGAGGCCATCGAGCGCAACGTCCACGTGCTCTTCCGCGTCGCCGTCGGCGTGGGCAAGAGCCACGCGATCGACCGCCTCTTGGCGCACAAGACGCTGTTCCAGCGCTTCGGCCTCGTCATCTACCTCGCTCCCACGTGGGCGATTCTGCGCGAACGCACCATCGTGCGCACCGGTCGTTGCGAGCACGCCGCGTTTCGCGTGATCGAGCCGCGGCCGAGAGATCTGTGCAGCTGGCGCGACACCGAGTGGTCCGACCTCGAGCGGCGCGGCTGCTCGCAGCTCGCCAAGGAGCGGCTCTGCAAGCCGTGCACCTATCGCCAGGAAAGTACGCCCGCCTGCGACTGGCCGGACCAGTGGAAGTCACTCCGCGAGCTCGGGCTGGTCTTCCTGCCTGAACAGCACCTGCTCACCAACCGCACGCTCGTCCCGATGCTCCTGCATCGCACCGAGCAGGAGAGCGTGCTCGTAATCATCGACGAGGGACAGGTCTTCAATGCCTCGCTGCGCGAGCATGTCCAAAGGGATCACCTGCGCCAGCTGCGCGAAGTGGTCCTCCACCGCCTGCGCTCCCGTCGTCCGATCGAGGACGCCGAGCCGTTCCTCGATCTACTTCTCCACGCCCGAACCGCGCACGAGCTTGCGCAGTCTCTCGACCAGTACACCAAGACCGCGCAGCGCATCGCCGGTCGGGCCCCGAGGATCCAGCGAGCTGGCGTAGAGCGCTTCCAAGCCGCGTTTCGGGACGTCAGCCGAGTCTTGCCCCTGCTCGTGCGCGCGCAACACCCCGAACTCTGGCTCGAGGGCGACGCGATCCACTTCGTCACGCGGCCCTTCCTCGATTGCCACGTCGCCGTGTTCTCGGCGCACCTCGACCGCCCGTTCCTCGAAGAGCGTCTCGCCCGCGGGACCGTCGCCTCGCCCTTTGAGCAGCACCGCTTCGTTCACTCGGGCTCGCGCATCTTCAACCTGCAGTCGCGCCTCGGAGTCGATCGCTTCTTCCCCAGGAACGCCCCGACAGTCTTGGCCACGTTCGCCACGGCGATCGCCCGCAACATCGAGGCCGGCCGCACGACGCTGCTCATCAGCCGCAAGAAGTCGAGGCGGCTGTGCGCCGACGGCATCGAGAAGCAGCTCGCGCGCATGGGCTGTGCTGCCGAGGTGCGCTGGCAGGACGACGCCCAGCTGCCCGAGCGGCCGGACCCGCGGGTGATCCCGCTGATCCACTACGGCGTGGTCGGCGTCAACGACTACGCCGAGTACGACGCGGTGTATTGCCTCAACGGTTACTACGTTTCCGTCCAGGCGCTCCGCGCCACGCTCAAGGAGGTCGACCCGAGGTTCCTCGACATCCGCCTCGAGATCGAGACAGGGCCCAACCGCGTGCGCCGAGCGGTCGCGCGTCGGGCCACGGAGTACTCCGCGATGCTCGAAGCGCATGCCAATCGGTTCCTGCGGCGGCTCGAGATCGACCCGGTGATCCAAGCCGCGGGACGGGTGCGGTTTGCTACCCGGCCGCGCGAGGTGGTGTTCTTCCAGATGGCCGACCTGTCGGACGAGCTGCCGCGGTGCGAGTCCGTCCTGACCCTGGAGCTGCTGCGCCAACGGATGGGCCTAGGGCGGCCTCAGGCGCGTCGTGCGAGCGCGCAGGCCGCGGAACTCGTGCGACTGCGCAGCGAAGGCCTGAGCGTTGCGGACGCGGCTGCCGAGGTCGGCGTGAGCGTGCGTACCGCGATCCGGCGCTGCAACCAGCACCCGGCACGTGCCAAAACGCCTCTAACCCGCACTATTCACGAGGAAACAGGTACGGGCGGGTCGGTTCGTGACCGACTAGGTGCTTTGCACAGACACGGCGCCGATCACGACCAACCGCCCGCAT
>JABWBL010000461.1 GCA_013360535.1 Planctomycetaceae bacterium | reverse complement strand
CTCCGCGGCCCGCGCGCTGGAGCGCTCCGCCGGCCTGCTCGGCCACTCGCGCGTGGCCCGCGAAGCGCAAGCGGAACTCGAGGCGCTGCTCCGTCGCTGAAGCGCGCCGCCCAGGACTTCACGGGTCGACGCGCAAGTTGCGCATCATCCCCATGTCCTCGTGGAACAGGTTGTGGCAGTGGTAGAGGAACAGGCCCGTGTAGCCGGTGTAGCGCACGAGCAGGTCGATGGTCTCGCCCGGCATCACCAGCACGGTGTCCTTCCAGCCTTGATCGATGAAGCCTTGGTTCAGCGACTGCCAGCCGGTGAGGTAGGTGGAGCTCACGCTGCGCGAGTAGACCTGGAACTGACGCCCGTGGAAGTGGATCGGATGGGCCACGATCATCGGGCCGGCGGTGTTCGTGATGCGCACGCGTTCGAGCGTGTCGCGGCGCACGATCTCGTTGGCTGCCACGCCCGTCATCTGGAACGCGGCGCCGTTCAGCACGAACGGCAGCGCCATCGGCCTCGTGATCGCGAACGTGCGCGGCGTGTTCCAGTTGAGCGCCTGCTGCGGCAGGTACGGCGTGATCGTGGAGAGGCTCGTCGGCAGCTGCAGCGTCTCGGGCTGTGCCTGGGTGACGTGCACCTGCATCAGATCGAGCTGGGCGCCCTGGCCGTTGCTCACCCCGCTGAACGGCAGGCTGCGCAGCGTGAACTGGCTGCCGACGGGATGGCTGCGGAAGTCGGCCCAAAGCTCCGCGCGCTCGCCGGGCGCGAGTGTCACGTAGGGCTTGGTCACGGGAGCGGCGAGCAATCCGCCGTCGTTGCCGATCACGACCATCGGCGTGCCGTCGCTCCAAGCGAGCTTGTAGACGCGCGCCGTCGCGCCGTTGAGGACGCGGAAGCGGTACACGCGCGTGGCGACCGGCAGGACGTAGCCCGCCTTGCCGTTGACGAGCTGCGTCGTGCCGAGGAATCCGTCCTGCATCGTCAGCGGCGAGTAGGAGAGCTGGCCCGCGGCATCGAAGCTCGCGTCCTGCAGGACCAGCGGCAGGTCGAACGCTCCGCGCGGCAGCGGCAGCGCCTGCTCCTGCGCGTCGCTCACGATCAGCGGCCCCGCGAGGCCCCGGTAGGCCTGGATCCCCGTCCGCATGTCGGTGTGCGAGTGGTACCAGTAGGTGCCCGCCCGATTGAGCACCGTGAAGTCGTACGTGTAGCTCGCGCCGTGCGCGAACTGGTTCATCGGGTGCCCGTCCATGTCCTCCGGCACGTCGAGCCCATGCCAGTGGACGACGTGATCCTCGCCGAGCTGGTTGGTGACGCGCACGATCGCACGCTCGCCTTGGAAGAGCCGGATCGCAGGGCCCAGGTGCGAGCCGGGAATCGGAAGCAGCGCTCGATGGGACCCGCTCAGTTGCGTTCCCGTATAGCGCCACACGTTGGTCGTGACGCCCGTCTGGATCTGCGCCGTTCCCGGCGCCGCGAGAAGCTCGAGCCGGACGGGCGCGAGCGAAGGAGCCCCGTAGGGAGCCCGATTGGCCAGCTGCGCGTTCGCCGACCGCGCGAGCGCCGCGCCGGCGGCGAGTCCCAACGTGCCCTGCAGCAGCTTGCGACGATCGATGGGGGAGCCTGAGTTCATGGGGAGAACCCTCGAAGGCGCGCGACGCGGCGCGGTCGTGTGCGGGGACGGGCGAGCGCCCTCGAAGCTAGCCTGCGCGCGGGATTTTGGCGGCAGTCGATGGGCGTAGCACGGAACGCGCGACTGGCGCCGCGCCGGTGTTTACACTCCGCTCCATGGCCGCCACTTCGCTCTCCGTGCCCACCGGCGCCGTCGAGACCCTCGACGACGGGCTGGGCTTCGTCGCGTGCGTCGACCGCATGCAGCAGGACCCCGCGCTCAAGGTCGTCAACGCCGCGCGCATCAGCTACCAGAAGCAGAAGGCGAACTTCGACGACGGCGACCGCAAGCTCGCGAGTTTCCTGTGGCAGCACGGCCACACGTCGCCGTACCGGCACAGCTTCTACACGTTCCACTGGAAGGCGCCGCTGTTCGTCTTCCGCCAGGCCTTCAAGTACCAGGTCGGCAGCGGCTGGCGCGAGTACGAGGTCAACGGCGAGAGCGTGTCGCTGGAGGTGTTCGACGTGATGTTCGACACCGACAAGGGCTGCTCGTGGAACGAGATTTCCGGCCGCTACGTGCAGTGGGCGCCGGAGTTCTACGTGCCGCGCGTGATGCGCGCGAACCCGCCGCACGGCAACAAGCAGGCGTCGGTCGACCTGCCGGCGGACTACGACCATGACGGCGAGCGCCAGCGCATGCTCGGCGAGTGCCAGAAGACGTTCGAGCTGTACCAGGAGCGCATCCAGCGTGGTGTCGCGAAGGAGATCGCGCGCATGCTGCTGCCGCAGAACCTCTACAGCCAGGCCTACTGGACCGTGTCGCTGCAGGGCGTGATCCACTTCCTGTCGCAGCGCATGGAGCCGGACGCGCAGTACGAGATTCGCCGCTACGCCGAGGCGGTGTTCGAACTCGTCAAGGACGACCTCGCGCGGGTCGGTGTGACGCGCGAGAGCTTGCTCGCCTGAGCGGGATCACCGCAGCGTCAGGTCGCCCCACCAGCCGCGATCCCAGCGGGAGTGGCGGCCGGGCGCGTTGCGCGTGACGAGAGCGAGCGTCGCGGGCTCCGGCGGGAGGTCGACGGCGATCTCGAGCAGCGGCAGCTCGCCGGCGCGCGGTGGCGCGAGCTCGCACTCGAACAGCACACGCGGCGCGGCACCGGAGTGTGGGCGCCATTCGACGGCGAACACGAGTCCATCGCCGCGGCCACGCGCTTCTTCGAGGAAACCGCAGCGAACTTCGAGCGTGCGAGCGCTGCCGTCGAGCTCGAAACGCAGCTCGCCGGGATCGTTGAGCGCCGCCACCTCGCGGCCGTCGAGCTCGCGCGCGACGATGCGCTCGAGCGGCTCGCCGGAGACCGGCTGGAGCGAGAAGGAGCCGAACTGCGGCAGCTGGGAGTCGACTTCCGGCCCCGGAGCGCCGCGGTCAAAGGGCGGAAGGCCCGCACGTCGCAAGTCCGCGAGGAGGCGCGCGAGCTCCTTCGCATCGGGGAACATCCACGGCGTCATCTGCTCCGCGAGCTCGCGCGACGTGGCTCCTTGGGCGACCGCGGCTTCGAGGTGACGAGCGCGATGGCGCACGTCGAGCGCACCTTCGAGGCCGTTGCGATAGCCGTTGAGAGCCCCGGCGACCGCGAGCGTGAACAGCAGAGCGCGCGCGCGCGATCGCCAGCGTTCTGCGAGCCACGACTCGGTCGCGAAGCTCGCCACCAGCGTCAGCGGCAGCAGCAGAGTGACGTAACGATCTTCGAGGCCGACCTCGTACCCCGGTGCCGAGCGGCCCCAAGCGATGCCGACGCCGACGCAGGCGACGACACCGAGGCCGCCGAGCAACGCGATCGCCCACGCGCGCGAGTGCCGATCGCGCAGGGCCCGCACGCACAGCAGCGTG
>JABWBL010000012.1 GCA_013360535.1 Planctomycetaceae bacterium | reverse complement strand
GCATGCCGGGCCTGGGCGGCGCAGGCCTGCACGCGCGCCTCGAGCGCCAGTGGCCGCAGCTGCTCACCCGCGCGGTGTTCATGACCGGCGATCTGGCCGCGCCCGAGTCGGTGCAGTTCGTCGAGCGCTGCCGCTGCACCGTGCTCCCCAAGCCGTTCGAGTTCGACGAGCTCTTCCGCGTGCTCGAGCGCACCGCGCGCCTGCCGCGCGTGGGGTAGCATCTGCGCCATGCCGAGCAAGGCCACGACCGTCGAAGCGTACCTGTCCGAGCTCCCCGAAGACCGCCGCGCCGCCGTCGCCGCCGTGCGCAAGGTGTTCCTCGACAACCTCGACGAGGGGTTCGCCGAAGGCATGAGCTACGGGATGATCGGCTACAACGTCCCGCACTCGCGCTATCCGGCCGGATACCACTGCAACCCCGAGCAGCCGCTGCCGTTCGGCGGCCTCGCGTCGCAGAAGGGCCACATGTCGCTCTACCTGTTCGGCCTGTACATGGATCAGGTCGGCGGGAAGCGCGGGCCGCTGCTCACGTGGTTCGAGGAGGCGTGGAAGAAGGCCGGCAAGAAGCTCGACATGGGCAAGAGCTGCGTGCGCTTCAAGAAGCTCGACGATCTGGCGCTCGATGTGCTCGCCCAGGCGCTGCGCCGGATGAAGTGCGACGAGTTCATCACGACCTACGAGCGCGGGCTCGATCCGCGCGTGCGCGAGAAGCTCAAGGGGCAGGGCGCTGCTGCGCCCGCGAAGAAGCCGGCGGCGAAGAAGCCCGCCGCGAAGAAGAAGCCCGTCTCGAAGAAGAAGCCCGCGCGCTAGACCTCGGCGTCGAGCTCTTCGGGACCGGGGCTGAAGAAGCCGCGTGGGTAGTGGCGCAAGAGCGGCTTCGACTCCCACAGCGCGGCCGCGAGCAGGTTGAAGAGCGCAACCCCGCCGAGGATCAGCGCCATGCGCAGCCACGGCGCGCCCTCTTCGGCGCGGTCGAGGCCCAGTCCGATCGCGCGGAAGGCCCAGTAGGCGGCGACGCCGAGCAGCAGCAGCTGGAAGTAGCGCGCGACGACGCCGCTCTTGAAGAACATCAGGCCCAGGCTGATCAGGAGCGGCGGGATCAGGATCACCAGTCCGCTGCGGAACAGGCTGGCGCAGAAGACCAGCACGCACAGGACCGTCGGGGCGAGCAGCAGGAAGCGCATGGGCGGGGTCAACGTAACTCCGCTCTGGGGCCCGTTGGACTGGGGCGAGGTTCGCAGGTGGCGGCGGCGCGCGCCCGTGAGCCGCGGAAAAAGCCGGAACGCCGCCCGCGGATCGGCGCTTGGCCCCCTCTGGAGCCCGTGCAGCCTCCCCGGCTTGGGCGCGACCCCATCCGGACGCCCCTGCGGGGTGTCCACCCGCCCCAAGCCCCTCCGAACGGCTCCCCAAGGACCATGAAGACGACCCGCTACCTGTTCGCCCTCGCCGCCGCCACCCTGCTCCCCGCCGCCGCCCTCGCCCAAGGCTCGATCACCGCGCTCGGCACCGCCAACGTGCGCGCCTCGGGCATCTCCCCCGATGGCCTGTCGGTTTCGGGCTACGGCTCGAACCTCGCCTACTACTGGTCGACGGCCTTCCCGGCCTTCGTCAGCGCCAACGACGGTCTGGGCACCGAGGTCAAGATCTCCAACGGCGCGAGCTTCATGTCCGCCGACGTCAACGACCCCGCCACCAGCCTCAAGACGGCGGCTCGCTGGGACGCGATCACCGGCCTGTGGACCTCGATCCCGACCCTCGGAAGCTCGAGCGGCACCAGCGCGAGCACGGCCTACGACATGAGCGGCGACGGCGGTCGCGTGGTCGGCCTCGCGTGGGTGAGCGCGGGTCAGGCGCACGCCTTCGCCTGGACGCCGACGGGCGGCACGGTCGACATCGGCCTGTGGCTGCCGGGCCCGGGCTGGTCGAGCCGCGCCAACGCGGTCTCCTCGAACGGCCAGTTCGCCGCCGGCCTGATCACCAGCCCGCAGCGCGCGATCCGCTGGGACCTCGCCGCCGGCACCGGCACCTACCTCGGCTCGCTCAACCCGTCGGACCCGGTGTTCGGCTCCAGCACGGCCTACGGCATCTCCGCCGACGGCACGTACGTGGTCGGCACGTCCAACTTCCGCGCCTTCATCTGGAGCGCGGCGACCGGCATCCAGAACGTCGGCGCCCTCGGAACGCCGGGCTCCGGCAACGCCGGCTACGGCACGGCGGTCAGCGCGGACGGCAACGTGGTCGTCGGCTGGAACGGCGCCAACTTCATCAACTCCGAGGCCATCATCTGGAAGCGCGGCTGGGCGGCGCCGGAGAAGCTGCAGGACTACCTCGTCAACAACGGCGTGCCGGAGGCCGCCTCGCAGTGGCAGGTGCTCAAGTACGCCGCCGACATCTCGGACGACGGTCGTTTCATCGTCGGCTGGGGCACCACGACCGGTGGCCAGAGCGAGGGCTTCCGCGTCGAGATGCCCGTCGCGCTCCCCAGCGCCTACTGCACCGCGAAGGTCAACAGCCTCGGCTGCTCGCCCGCGATCAACTCGATCGGCTACGCGAGCATGAGCTCGAACCAGCCGTTCCTGATCACGTGCAGCAACGTGCTCAACGACAAGTCGGGCCTGCTGTTCTACGGATTCGCCCAGATCGCCGCGCCGTTCCAGGGCGGCTACCTGTGCGTCCAGCCGCCGTCGACGCGCACGCCGGTGCAGCTCTCCGGCGGCACGACCGGCTTCCCCAATTGCAACGGCCAGTACAGCTACGACTTCAACGCGCTCATTCGCTCCGGCGTCGACACTCGGCTCTTCCAAGGCGTCAGCGCCTGCGCCCAGTACTGGATGCGTGATCCGGCCTCGATCCCGACCGTCGGACTCTCGAACGGCCTGGGGTTCGTGATCAACCCGTAGAACGCTCCCTGTCCTGAGCAGGGACTGCACCGGGCCCGCGCTGCAACAGGAGGCAGCGCGGGCCCGGACCTTTCGCGGCGAGCGCGACTAGAGCGTTTCCTTGAAGAGCCGCTCGTCGGGGCGCGGGATCACGACCTTGCTGACGAGCAGGCCGCGGCGGCCGATCTGCTTCGCGCCGGCCTCGATCGCGGCGGTGACGTCGGAAACCTCGCCGGTGAGCAGCAGGAAGCCCTTGCCGCCGATCGCCATCGCGACGTGGATGCGGAAGAGCGTGACGTCGGCGGCCTTCACCGCGGCGTCGGCGCCTTCGATGATCGACGTGACCGAGAAGGCTTCGAGGATGCCGAGCGCGTCCTTGTCCTTGTCCTTCAGCGCGACGCTGCCGGTGATCGCCGGGAACACGCGCTCGTCGATGTTGGGGATGAAGAGCTCGTCGATCAGCGCCTCGCGCGAAGCCTCGCGACCCGCGCGCAGGCTCGCTTCGACCGCCGCGACGGGCCCGCCGACCATCACGATGTACTTGCCCGAGCAGATCGTGCGCGCGACGAGCAGCTCGACCTCGCTCGCCTTCAGCATCGCGTCCTCGACCAGGTACGCGACCGCGATCGACGACAGCTCGACCATGCCGAGCGCTTCCATTCGCTTGCCCATCAGCTCCTCCGGATCACGATCTCGTCGCCCGTCGCCGCCACCACGCCGTCGATCGACGCGTGCACCGCGACACCGAGGCCCTCGGGCGCGTTGCCGATCACGTCGCCCTCGCGCACCCGCTGGCCGACCTTGACGGCGCAGACGGCGGGCGAGCCGATGTGCTGCTTGAGCGGTATGCGGACCTCGTCGAGGCGCCAGTCGACCTCGACCAGCGGCCCCTTGTTCTGGTAGCCCGAGAGCCCGAGCTTCTTGATCAGGCTCGCCACCGGCACGTGCCGGTACTCCTGCATGCTGTGCGCCTTGAGGTCCGTTCGGCCCTTCGACGGATGATTCAGGCCCTTTTGCCGCAGGAGCACCTTGTTGTCGGCGCAGGCGTCCTTGGGGAACAGGTCCTCGGGGCAGGCGTACAGCGAGCACAGGTTGCACTCGCAGCAGAACTGGCTGGAGAGCATCAGCGACTCGCCGACCATGTTGAAGCCCAAGCCGCGCATCGCCATGTGCGGCTCGACGGGGTGCCCGATCAGGTAGCGCGGGCACATCTCGGTGCAGAAGCTGCACTGGTCGCAGGCCGACTTGCCGATCAGGCTGCGCGCGCGCGACTCGGTCTGGTACTTGCGCTGCAGCACGTGTTCGTTGGGGAAGCACAACAGGCCGCCGGTCGTGCGCGTGACCGGCTCGTCCCAGCTCTTCATGTTGCGGCCCATCATCACGCCGCCGACGAGCACGTGGCCGATCTTCGCGGGGTCCGCGCCGACCGCGCGCAGCACGTCGCCGAACTTCGCGCCGACCGGAGCGCAGACCGTGACCGGATTGGGCACGTCGGCGGCGATCGTGAAGAACTTGCGCGTCACCGGGCGGTCGTGGTGCAGGTTGAAGACCGTCTCGACGTTGCACACGAGGCAACCGACATCGAGCGGGATGCCACCGGGCGGAATCACGCGGCCCGTGGACTCGTAGACCGTGATGAACTCGTCGCCGGCCGGGTAGTAGTCGCCGAGCTCGAACACCTCGATGCCCAGCGGCGCTCCCGCCACGCGCAGCTCCGCGATCAGGTCCTTGTACTTGTCCTTGATGCCGACGATGCCGCGGCTCGCGCGCACCTGCGTCATCACCGTGCGCAACCCGCGCAGCACGCCGCCCATGTCGTGGCGCAGGATCTCCTTGTCCTTGTGCAGCAACGGCTCGCACTCGGCCGCGTTCAGGATCACCGTGTCGGCGGTGGCGTCGAGCTTCTTGTAGAGCGGAAAGCCCGCCCCGCCGGCTCCGACGATGCCGTTCGCACGGGCGCGCTCGATCAGGTTGGAGTGGACAGCCGGCATGGTGAGGGCGCGGAGAATACCGAGCCAGAGCCATTTTTTCTGCAAACGGCGGCCCGCGTCGAAGGCCGAGCCTTCGACGCAGGCCGCAGTCTGCAGAAAAAATGGCTCTGGCTCGGTACCGTCGTCCCGTGACCACTTTCCACTTCCGCGTGCATCCCGAGCGGCTCGCGATCGCGCGACTCGACCGATCCGCCGCGTTCCCCGACTGGGCGCGTGGTGGGTTCGTCAACCTCGCACGCACCGCCGACGAGGTCTCGGTGGTGTGCTCGCAGTCGCACGTGCCGCCCGGAGTCGTCCACGAGCGCGAGCGCGTCGCCTTCGGCATCGTCGGCGTGGTCGAGATGACGACGATCGGAGTGCTGGCGGCGTTGTGTGCAGCGCTCGCACGCGCGAAGGTCAGCGTGTTCGTGATCTCGACCTACGACACGGACTGGCTGATCGTGCGGGCCGAGCAGTTCGCGCTCGCCAAGGCCGCGCTCGAGGCCGAAGGCCACGCCATCGAGGGTGAGCTTCCCTGCTCCTGAGAGGATTTCGCCATGCCCAAGCCGCTGCGCTACTTCTTCATCGTGCTCGCGCTGTTCGGCCTCGCCTTCGCGATCTGGACGGGAGTTCCGCGCCACCGGCACGCGGCGGAGGAGAGCGCCGCGCCGCAGGCCGCCGGGCCCGAGATCACCACCGAGACGAACACGATTCGCAGCTACACCGAACAGCCCGTCGAGCGCACGGAAACGGCGCCGGACGCGAGGGCGAGCATTCCCGACGGCGCGCACGTCAATCCGGCGCCCGGCCTCGTGCCCGACCAGGCTCGAAAGGTGGAATTCGCCAAGCTCACTGCACGTTTTGTCGATGCGCTCGGCACTCCGTGGCCGGACGTGGACGTGCTCGATCCCGACGATCCGAAGGTGGCGACGAAGAGCGACGCGAGCGGGCGCTTCACGCTCGACGTTCCGCAGCCTTGGACCGAAGCGAGCTGGTCGGGCGAGCTCGTCGCGCGCCGCGCGGGTTGTGCGACGAAGCTCCTGCGCTGCACGCTGACGGTGGCGACGACGACGCAGCTCGGCGACGTCGTGCTCGGCCCCGGCGTCGACGTGTACGGGCGCGCCATCGACGAAAAACGTCGGGGAATCAAGGCCAAAGTTGGTGTCGCGGCCGGCGAGCACGAGGTCGTCGACGACGGGCCGACGCGCCGCGGCGGCGCATCTCACTTCGACCGTGCGCTCGCCGTTGACAGCGCCGAGGACGGCTCGTTCGTGCTCCGCGGCGTGGCGCCCGGCGAGTGGCGACTGTGGGCGCAAGGCGACGGGTCGCGCTACGGCTGGACCGACAAGTTCACGCTCGTCGAAGGCGCCGACGCGCGTGGGCTCGAGGTCGTCGTGCCCGCGCTGCGCGACAGCGATCTCATCACGGGCATCGTGCTCGCGCCCGATGGCTCGCCCGTGCCCGGCGCGACGCTCGCGTACTCGTTCGCGACCGAGACGATGTCGAGCTCGACCACGCGGCAGGCGGACGACGACGGCCGCTTCCGCATCGTGATCGACGACGATCAGGCGCCCTTCGACATCACCGCCGGCGATCCTCAGGGTCGCTACTCGGAAGCGACCGCGAACGGCGTGAAGCCGGGCACGCTCGAGATCGAGCTGCGCCTGGGCGAAAACGCGCCGTTCTACCTCGTCCTGCGCGGCCCGGAGGGTGAGCCCGTCGACGACTGCAGGCTGGCGCTCCATCGCCAGTTGCGCGAGGGCCACTGGCAGGGCACGACCACGGAGTGGAAGTCGAAGGGCGAAGGGCGCTTCGAATTTGTCGCGCCGTCGTCGCGCTTCCGCATCGAGATCGAGGCCAAGGGTTACCGCAAGCACCAGACCGAGGAGCTCGACCCACCCGTGCCCGGCTCGACGCTCGAAATCACGCTCGATCGAACGCCGTTCCTGCGCGGCCGCGTGCTCGCCGACGGCAAGCCCGCGTCCGGCGCCAAGGTGCGCGGCTTCAAGGACGTCGGCGACTCGCTGCTCGAGGTCAACGGCTTCCGTTGCCTGCACCACGCCTGGGGCGATGCGGAGACGACCACCAAGGACGACGGCACGTTCGAGCTCCCGTACAACGACGACACGCTGCTGTGGATCCGCGCCGAACTCTCCGGCTTCGCCGCCGCCGAGCTCGGCCCGATCGCGCCCGCGAGCTCGCCCGCGCTCGCGTTCGAACTCGTCCGCGGCGGCCTCATCGAAGGCATCGTGATCCTGCCCGACGGCAAGGACGCCGAAGGCACGATCGTCGGCATCTCGCGCTGCGACGGCTTCCCGCGCACCCAGCGCGCCGGCGCCGGCGGCCGCTTCCGTTTCGAGGGCCTCACGCCCGGCAACTGGCAAGTGCTCCACCGCACCCAGGAGATCGACCCCGACTCGACCTCCTCGACCATGTCGACCGGCTCCAAGCCGATCGAATGGAGCTGCGAAGTCCGCGACGGCCGCACCACACGCTTCGACCTCGACTTGTCGAGGCCGTAGAGTTTCCGCGCCCCCTCTTCCCGGAGGAAGTTCCATGCCGAGATCGTTGCGCTACTGCCTGATCGTGCTCGCGCTCGCCGCGCTCGCGTTTGTCGCCTGGAACGGCCTCTCGCCTGCCTCGCCGATCGCGGAGGAGGGAGCTGCGCCCTCAGTCGTCGCTCACCAGCTCGCGGTCAAGTCCGCGGCGACTCTCGAAGCCGACGATGCTCCGGGCGAGCACGTCGAGACGACCTCGACGACGCGCACGGAGGTTGCGAACGAGGCCGCTGTTGCCTCACCAAGGGAGCGCACCGACATCAAGTTCGCGAAGCTGACGGCGCGCTTCGTCGACTCGCTCGGCAACTCGCTGCCCGGGGTGTTCGTGCTTGACGCTGGGCGCAAGACCGTGTCGACGACGAGCGATGCCGCAGGCCGAATCGCCCTCGACGTTCCCCAGTTCCGTTCCGAGTCGAGCTGGTCCGCCAGGTTCGAGGCACGCCGGAAGGGCTACGCGACGAAGTTCCTCGCCTTTGCGCTGACGCTTGACACCACGACGCCGCTGGGCGACGTCGTGCTTGCACCCGGGGTCGATGTGCACGGCAGGACCGTCGACGACACCGGCGTCGGCATCGAGGCCACGGTCGGGAAGGACGCGACGAGACCCGACATGGCCGACCCGGTTCGGCGCCTGCAGGCCGAGCAGCGCTGCTTGGGATCCAGGCCCACCACGCGTTCCGATTCCAACGGGAACTTCGTTCTCGAGGGACTTCCTCTCGGCGAGTTGCACCTGTGGGCCAAGGGGGAGGCGACCCACATGGCCTGGAGCGAGAGGCTCGCGCTCGTCGAGGGCCAAGACCTGCACGACGTTCTGGTGACCGTGCCGCGCCCGCGCGACGACGAACTCATCACGGGCAGCGTGCTCTTGCCGAGCGGCCAGCCCGCAGCCCGCGCGTTCGTTTCCTGCGGCTATGTCGACGGGCAACGGCAGGGCTCGCAGGGCACGTGGGCTGGAAACGACGGTCGATTCCAGCTCCTGATCGAGCCCGGCTACTCGGCGTATGAGCTGACCGCGACGGATCGAGACGAGCGCTACCCCAGTGTCGTGCTGCGCGACGTTCGTCCCGGAGACCGAAACCTCGAGCTGCGCCTGTTCGAGCAGCCACCGCTCTTCATCGCGGTCCACGGGCCCCTGGGCGAGCCCATCGACCGCTGCTCCATGCGAGTCCATCGCGCGGCGGGGCCGAATTCCTGGGTCGTCGTGAAGGCCAACCCGAAGTCGATCGGCGGTGGCCTGCACGAGACGGTCGTGCCCAACACGCGCTTTCGGATTCAGGTCGAAGCCGAGGGCTTTCAGTTGCACAAGACGGACGAACTCGAACCACCCGAGCCAGGCTCGACGCTCGAGATCCGGTTGGAGCGGGTCCGTCACCTGAGAGGACGCGTGTTCGCCGAGGGAAGGGCTGCCGCCGGCGCGAAGGTGAGCAGCTACAAGAGCGTGGGTGAGTCGGTCCTCAGGGTGAACGGCTTTCGCAGCCTGCACACGCCGATCGAGGCAGCGAAGGCGATCGCCAAGGAGGACGGCACGTTCGAGTTGCCCTACGAAGGCGAGGACTCGCTCTGGATTCGTGCCGAGCTCGCCGGCTTCGCGGCAGCGGAGCTCGAGCCCATCGATCCTGCGAGCTCCGGCGCGCTCACGCTCGAACTCGTGCGAGGTGGCGTCATCGAAGGCGTTGTGATCCTGCCCAACGGCGTCGACGCCGAAGGCACGATCGTCGGCATTTCGCGCTGCGATGGATTCCCACGCACGCAACGCGCCGGCGCCGGCGGCCGCTTCCACTTCGAGAATCTCACGCCAGGCCCGTGGCAAGTGATGCGACGCGAAACGGAGTTCGATCGGATGTCGTTGTCGACGTCGACCTCGAACGGCCCGGGCGCGCCGATCGAATGGAGCTGTGAGGTGAGCGACGGCCGCACCACGCGCTTCGACCTCGACCTGTCGAGGCCGTAGAGTTTCGGCGCCCCCCTCTTCCCGGAGGAAGTTCGATGCCGAGATCGCTGCGGTACTGCCTGATCGCGTTCGCGCTCGCCGCGCTCGCGTTCGTCGCCTGGAACGGCCTGTCGCGCGACCCGCAAGCCGCGGACGATGGAGCCACGTCGCCCGCTGCCGGTCCCGCCGGCGCGATCGGCACTGCGAGCCCCTCGGGTTCGGAGGAGCTGTTCAGCGAGCGAATCGAATCCGCGCGCGATTCCGAGGTGCAGGACCCCGAAGGAATCCGCGGCGCTCCGGTGGTCGGCACGCGGTCCACGAACGCACCCGCCGACGCCGCAACTTTCACGGCGCGTTTCGTCGACAAGTTCGGCAACGCGCTGCCCGGGGTGTTGCTCAGGGAAGTTGGGCGCGGAAGCGTGAGCACGACGAGCGATGACGACGGCCGCGTCGCGCTCGAGATCGGTCCGCCAGAAAGGCGGCCGAGCTGGTCCACCGACTTCATCGCGCGCCGCACGGGCTTCGCGACGACACAGCTCACCTTCAGGCTGACCGTCAACAGCACGACGCCCTTGGGCGACGTCGTGCTCGGTCCCGGAGTGGACGTGCACGGGCGCACCGTGGACGAGAATGGCGTCGGCATCGCGACGACCGTGGGAAGGGACGTGGCGAACTACGACCCGGCGCAGCCGGAACGTCTCCCCAACTTCGAGCAGCTCAATCTCCAGTCCAGGCTCGTCGTCAAGTCCGACGCGAACGGCGACTTCTCGATCGACGGACTTCCTCTGGGCGAGCTGCGTTTGTGGGCCAAGAACGAGGAGACGCGAATGGCCTGGAGCGAGCCAATCCGGATCGTGGAAGGAACGGACGTGCGAGATCTGATCTTGACCGTACCGCGCCCCCGATGGGACGAGCTCATCACCGGCGTCGTTCTGCTTCCAGACGGCCAGCCCGCGGCGCAGGCCTTCGTGTCCTGCGCGTACTTCGACGAACCCCGGTCGGGCTCCACCGGAGTGTGGGCAGGGGACGACGGTCGCTTCCGGGTCCTGATCGAGCCGGGCTGCACCAGGTACGACCTGACGGCGACCGATCGTGACGAGCGCTACTCCAGCGTCACGCTGCGCGACGTCAAACCCGGCGACCGTGATCTCGGATTGCGAATCTCCGAAACGCACCCGCGGTTTTTCATCGAGCTCCGCGGGCCGTCGGGCAAGCCTGTCGACCTTTGCTTCATGCGACTCCATTCCGAGACAGGGCCGCGCCAGTGGAGAAGCGAGCAAGTCGATCCCGAGTCCCTCGGTGGCGGTCGTCACGAATTGCCCGTGCCCACGACACGCTTTCGCCTCGAGGTCAAGGTCGAGGGCTGTCGCACCTACAGGACGGAAGAACTTGACCCGCCGTTGCCGGGCTCGACGCTCGAAATCCGGCTCGAGCGCGCCACTTTCCTGCGCGGACGTGTGTTCTTCGAGGGCAAGCCCGCTGCGCGCGCGGATCTGAGCAGCTTCAAGGACCGCAGCGCGGACTCGCTCGAGGTCGGCGGGTTCCGAAGCCGGCACACGTCGCGTCGCGAGTCCGAGGTCGTCGCCAAGCTCGACGGCACCTTCGAGTTGCCATGCGGCGACGAGGGGCTGTACTGGATCCGGGCAGAAGCTCCGGGTTGCGCGGCGGTGGAACTCGGTCCCCTGGACCCGGCAAATTCCGCGTCGCTGGTACTCGAGCTCGTCCGCGGCGGAGTGCTCGAAGGTGTCGTGATCTTGCCCGGCGGCGCCGACGCCGAAGGCACGGTCGTCGCCATCTCCTGCGGCGATGGCCTCCCCATGACGCGACGCGCCAGCGCGGGCGGACGTTTCCGCTTTGAGCAACTCACGCCCGGCCCGTGGCAAGTGCAGCGACGCGAAGCGGAGCGCGATCTCGAGCCGTCCGTCTGGGGAGCCAGGCGGGGTGAGGCCGAGGCCATCGAATGGAGTTGTGAGGTGCGCGACGGCCGCACCACGCGCTTCGACCTCGACCTGTCGAGGCCGTAGAGTCTCGGCGCTTCGCAGGAGGAATCGGATGCCCAAGCCGCTGCGCTACCTCTTCATCATCCTCGCGTTGTTCGGACTCGGCTTCGCGATCTGGACCGGCGTTCCACGGCGGCCGCAGTCCGCGGAGGAAGGCGCCGCGCCGCAAGCGGTCGCGCCCGAGGCCACGACGGATCGCGAGAATTCGCCAGTGTTTTCCACGGCCGGAGGCGAGCGCATCGAAACCGCGCCGCAATTCAACGCGCCGAGTGTGGACCCAGCGCCGGCTGCGGCGCCCGAAAGTCCGAAGGCCGGCGTCGCGAGCCTCACGGCGCGATTTGTCGACACGCTCGGCAACCCATGGCCGGGCGTGCTTCTGTTCGATCCCCAGCGCGAAGGCCTGTCGGCCACGAGCGACGCGACTGGAAACGTGACGCTCGACGTTCCAATGCAGACCGCCGATGTCACGTGGTCCGGCAGGCTCGTCGCACGCCGCGCTGCTTGCGCGACGAAAGTCCTGCGCTGCACGCTCACGGTCTCGACGGTGACGAAACTCGGCGACGTCGTGCTGGGACCGGGTGTCGACGTCCATGGCCGTGCGATCGACGAGAATCAGCGCGGAATCCGAGCGATAGTGGGTCTCGCGAGCGCCGAGCGTGAGCTCGTCGACGACGGGCAGACACGGCGGCGGGGCGCACCGCAGTTCAGCAGGGATCTCGCGGTGGAGACGGGCGAGGACGGCACGTTCGTGATCCACGGCGTCGCGCCGGGCGAGTGGCGGGTGTGGGGTTGCGGCGCCCAGACGCGCTACGGCTGGACGGACGTGTTCACGCTCGTCGAAGGAGTCGATGCGCGCGGGCTCGAGGTGCTCGTGCCGGCCTTGCGCCACGAGGACCTGATCACTGGCATCGTGCTTGCGCCCGATGGCTCGCCGCTGCCGAACGCGACGCTCTTGTACTCGTCCGAGACAGCGAGCCAGTCCAGCTCGGTCGTGAAGTCGACGGAGAACGACGGCCGCTTCCGCATCGTCGTCCAGGCCGACGACGCGCCCTACAACCTGAGCGCGGCCGATCCGCAGAGTCGCTATTCCGAAGTCTCGGTCCGCGGCGTGAAGCCGGGCACGCACGACCTCGAACTGCGGTTGGGCGCGGAGGAACCGTTCTCGATTCTCCTGCGCGGGCCCGAAGGCGAGCCCGTCCCCGAGTGCACGGTGAAGGTCCACCGCGAGGTGCGCGAGGGTCACTGGTCGGAACGGGACGTGGTCGTGAAGGCCAAGGGTGAAGGGCGCTTCGAACTCGCCGCCCCTTCCTCGCGCTTTCGTCTCGCCATCGAGGCGCAGGGCTACAGCAAGCATGAAACCGCCGAGCTCGACGCGCCCGCGCCCGGGTCGACGCTCGAGATCCGGCTCGAACGCCTGCGCCTCCTGCGCGGGCGAGTGCTCGCCGGTGGCAAGCCCTCGGCTGGCGCGAGACTGCGCGGCTTCAAGGACGTCGGCGACACGGTGTTCGAGGTGAACGGCTTCCGCAGCCTGCACGACGTCGAGATCGGCTGCGAGACCACGACGACGGATGACGGCTCGTTCGAGCTGCGCTGTGACAGCGGTGCGAAGCTGTGGATCCGTGCGGAGCTCGCCGGTTTTGCGGCCGCCGAGATCGGCCCGGTCTCGCCTCAGGATCCTTCCGCGCTCGAGTTCGAGCTCGTGCGAGGCGGCGTCATCGAAGGTGTGGTGATCCTGCCCGACGGCGCCGACGCCGAAGGCACGATTGTCGGCGTCTCATGTGGCGACGGGTTCGTCCGCACGCAGCGGACAGGTCCCGAAGGCCGTTTCCGCTTCGAAGGCCTCACGCCCGGTTCGTGGCAAGTCCTGCCGCGCTCGCAGGAGGTTGGCCCCAACTCGACGACGATCGGGATCACGAGCGGTTCGATACCGATCGAATGGAGTTGTGAGGTGAGCGACGGCCGCACCACGCGCTTCGACCTCGATCTGTCGAGGCCGTAGAGTCTCGGCGCTTCGCAGGAGGAATCGGATGCCCAAGCCGCTGCGCTACCTCTTCATCGTCCTCGCGCTGTTAGGACTCGGCTTTGCGATCTGGACCGGTGTTCCACGGCGGTCGGAAGCGGTGGAGGAGAGCGCGGCGCCCGGGATCGAAGCTCGCGAGGTCGAGGCGCCGACCGCGAAAGCACCGGAATTTGCCGAGCCATCCGTCGAACGCACCGAAACGGCCGTCGCGCCGACCTCGAGCGAGCCCACGCCGCGCGACTCGTCGGGAGATGACGAAGACGCGGACAGGCCGATCGCGACGCTGACAGCGCGGTTCGTCGACAAGCTTGGCAGTCCGTGGCCCGATGTGCTCGTGCTCGGCGTCAAACGAACGCACACCCGCGCGGCGAGTGACGCTGAGGGTCGCATCACGCTCGCACTTTCGCAGCCGCCAGGAATGGGCTCCAGCTGGTCCGTGGAGTTCGTCGTGCGCCGCAAGGGTTGCGAGTCGCAGGCGCTGGAATGCGTGCTGACGGCGGGTCAGACGACCACGCTCGGCGATGTCGTGCTCGGCCCAGGGGTGGACGTGTACGGGCGCACCGTCGACGAAACGGGCGCGGCGGTTCCGTTCGTTTGGGTTGGGCCGGAGATTGGGGAGTTCGATCCCACCGACGAATCCGGCCGCATCTCGCGCGAGTACAGCCACATCGAATCTTCCCTGTTCGTCGAATCCGGCCTGAACGGCGACTTCCATCTCGAGGGGCTTCCCGTCGGCAAGGCATGGCTGTGGGCCAAGAGCACCGAGAGTCGCACGGTGTGGAGCGACGAGTTCACGCTCGTCGAAGGCGTCGATCTGCACGGGTTCGTGCTCACCGTGCCGCGCCTGAGTGACGACGAAGTCGTCGCCGGCATAGTGCTTTCGCCCGACGGCGATCCGGTCAATGGAGCCTTCGTGTCCTGCTCGTACCGCAATCTGGCCCGCATGGGATCGAAGGGAGCGATGACCGGACCGGACGGGCGTTTCCGACTCGCGGTGGAGCCGGGATTCTCCACCTACGACCTGTCCGCGAGCGACCCGGAACAGCGCTACTCTGAGGCAACGCTCCTCGACGTGAAGCTCGGCACGGGCACGTTCGAACTGCGACTGGGCGTCAACGAGCCGTTCTATCTCGTGCTGCGCGGGCCCGACGGCGAGCCGGTCAACGAATGCACCGTGCAGCACTTTCGCGAGTCGCACGGCGGAGTCTGGAACGCCAACTTCCTTCGACCGAGTTCCGACGGCGAAGGTCGCTACGCGCTTCCCGTGCCGACAGGTCGCATGCGCCTCGAGATAGAAGCCAAGGGCTACGTCAGGCACGAGAGCGCGAAGCTCGAACGCCCGGTCGCCCGCTCGACGCTCGAGATCCGGCTCGCGCGCGCGAAGCTGCTGCGTGGCCGCGTGCTCGCGCAAGGCGAGCCGGTCGCCGGCGCGAGCGTGAGCCGCTTCCCCGATGCTGGGAACGTGTCGCTCACCGTCAACGGTTTCCGTGCCGTGCACGACGGTTGGCCGGAAGCAGGGACAACCACCGACGCCGAGGGCCGTTTCGAGCTGCCGTTCAGCGGAGACGAACCTCAGTGGATCCGCGCCGTCGCTCCCGGCTTCGCACCGTCCGAACTCGGGCCGCTCGTCCCCGACGAATCGGTCGCGCTCGAGCTCGCGCTCGTCCGCGGCGGCGTCATCGAGGGTGTCGTGCTGCTCCCCGGTGGCGCCGACGCCGAAGGCACGATCCTCGGCCTGTCGCGAGGCGACGGCTTCGGTCGCTCGTACCGCGCGGGTCCCGGTGGACGCTATCGGTTCGAGGGCCTTACGCCGGGTCCGTGGCAGTTGCTCCAGCTCGAGCGCGAGGTCGACCCCCAGTCAGGGGGCACGGTGAGGATGCGAAGCTCCGAACCGATCGAGTGGAACTGCGAAGTGAGCGACGGCCGCACGACGCGCTTCGACCTCGACTTGTCGAGGCCGTGAGCGCGCGGCCCGTTACGGCGCGACGGTAAACGTGAGCGCGTCGGAGAGGCTCGTGGACTTCGGGGCGGGCGGGTCGCGGAACCAGGCCTGAAGCCAAATGTCCTCGCCACCTTGAAAGGGGGCGCCGAGGATCGTGGGGGAGCTCGCGCGGAAGGCGTTCCAGTCGAGGGTGAGCGAACCGTCGCAGGCGTTGCTCGTGCCGCCGCTGGTCGCGACGGGGCCACGTTGCGTCGGCGGGTGGACGCAGAGGAAGCTCGTGCCGGTGCCCCAGGGTTGCGCGTGCGGACCGGAGAGCGAGTAGAAGAAGAGGCCCTGCTTCTGGCCTTCGACCTGGCTCGCGGTGACGACGAAGCCCGAGGTCGCGCTCGCGGAGGGAATGCCGGTGCTCGCGAGCGTTGCGTTGCAGCCATTCGTGGTCGTGCCCGCGGTGCAGTAGCTCGTGGGCGGCGTGAGGCAGCTGCCGACGAGGCGGTACTTCCATTGGCGATCGTTCGACTGGACGGGCGTGAACCAGGTCGTGCCGCCGTCGACGGAGATCGTCCACAGGGGACCGGGGCTCGAGCCGACGAGGTCGAGGCTCGCCTGCGCACCGAGGGCCGCGCGCCACACGATCCAGTACGTCTGGCCGCCGGTGAGCGCGACGGGCGTGGTGAGGTCCGCGCCCTGCCACGCGTTCGTGGGCGAAATCGGGAGCGGCCCCGAGCCGAGCAGCGCGAGCGGCTTGCCCGTCGACGCGTCGTGGCTCCACAGGTCGACCTGATGCAGCGCGGTCACTTCGCCGGTGAAGAGCTCGACGCGCGTGACCGTCGTGCTCGCGGGCAGGTCGACGCGGATCGCGAAGAACGCGTTGCCTGTCGAGACCGTGTTGAGGAACGTCGCCGTGTCGTTGAGCGCGTGGCAGATCGACTGCGCGGGCGCGCGCGGCGCGAACAGGGCGAAGGCGATGAGTGCGGCGAAGTTGCGGAGCAAGTGGAGCTTCATGGCGCGCGGGAGCTTACCCGCAACGCTCACTTCGCGCCCTTGCGCCGCTTGACCGCCTCGCGCAGCAGGAACTCGATGTGGCCGTTGAGCGAGCGCAGGTCCTGCGCGGCCCAGCCTTTCAGCTCGGCCATCAGGTCCGGCGGCAGGCGCAGCAGGAACGGCTTGCGCTCCTGCGGCTCCTCCTCGACCTTGCGCTCGCCCTTCGCCACCGCCGCGCCCCTAGTTGTAGAGCGATCCCGTGTTGAGGACGGGCTGCGCGTTCGACTGGCCGCACAGCACCACGAGCAGGTTGCCCGTCAACGTCGCGCGACGCTCGTCGTCGAGCACCACGGTCTGCTTCTCGGAGAGCTTCTCCAGCGCCATCTCGACCATGCCGACCGCGCCTTCGACGATCAGCTTGCGTGCGGCGATGATCGCGCTCGCCTGCTGGCGCTGCAGCATCGCGGCCGCGATCTCCGGCGCGTAGGCGAGGTGCGAGAGCCGCGCCTCGAGCACTTCGATGCCCGCGAGGGTGAGGCGCGTGCTGAGCTCGGCCTGCAGCTCCTGCGCGACGACATCCGACGAGCCGCGCAGCGTGGTGAGCACGTCACCCGCCTGCCCGTCGTCGTAGGGGTGCCGGCTCGCGACCATGCGCAGCGCGCTCTCGGACTGCACGCTGACGAAGTGCTCGAACTGCTCGACGTCGAACAGCGCCTGCGCGGTGTCCTGCACCTGCCACACGACGACCACCGCGATCTCGATCGGGTTGCCGAGCAGGTCGTTGACCTTCAGCTTGTCGCCGTTGAGGTTGTGGGCGCGCAGCGAGATCGACTTCTTGCTCGTGAACGGGTTCGTCCACCAGAAGCCGGTGGTGCGCACGGTGCCGCGGTACTTGCCGAACAGCACGAGCGCGCGACCCATGTTCGGCTCGACCACGAAGTAGCCGGGGAGCGACAGGAAGAAGCCCAGGGCGCAGGGGATCACGATCAGCGCCACGGCGGGCTCGTCCTCGGCGGCTCCCCAGGCGACGGCGGCGATGCCTGCGGCGAGGAAGCCGAAGGTCACGAGCAGCATCATGTAGCCGGAGAGGGGAGAGAACGCGGTTTCACGCGAGGGATTGCGGGCTTGCATCGGCTTGGGGCTCCTTGGGTGCCGGGGACCGGTATAGTATCTCGGTGATATCACCGCAATAGCTAAAGCCGAAATGCCGCTCGGGAGTCAGAAATGCCGGGCCGGAGCCGGAATGCCGAGCCGAGCCGGAATACCGTGCCAGAGCAAGTTTTTCTGCAAACTGCGGCCTGCGTCGACGGCCTGGCCGTGGACGCAGGCCGCAGTTTGCAGAAAAACTTGCT
>JABWBL010000460.1 GCA_013360535.1 Planctomycetaceae bacterium | reverse complement strand
TCTTGCCCGAGGCGATGCCGCCGAGCACGCCGAGCACTCGGGTGCGGCGCAGGGGAGGCGAAACGGCGCTCATCGCTGCGAAGGGTAGTCGCCCGAGGCCCCGGTGCGAAACCGGAAGGCGCCCCGCGGGTAGGGGGGAGCGGTCGGAGCTCCGGCGGCGCCCCCACGGGCTCCGCGGGCCCAATCCGACCGCCGACACCCGTCGCGAGCCGCCGCGAAGGAGGGGCCGGGGTCCACGGACCGCGGGTTCTCCCTTGCCGTCGAACCCGTCGTTCGGGTATCAACACAGCCCTTCCAACGGCCTTGCCCCCCAAGGTGAGGCCGAGGCCAGTCCCACAGAGCGTCCGCGAGGCGCTCGGTCCCACCCCTGCCATCCCCCGGAGCTCCCCCCGAGCTCCTCCGACGACCGCAAGGATCGATGTCCATGAACCGTTCCCGCCGCGGGGCCACCCGCGTCAGCGTTACCTGGCTGATTCTGTTCCTGGTGATGACGATCGTCGCAGCCGTGATGGCTTGGCTCGGCTATGACGACGCCGAGCGCTACCGCGTGATGGCGGAGAACGCGCGCAAGGACAAGGACGCGATGGTCCAGCGCGAATCCGAGTCCGTCGAGGCCCGCATCCGCATCTCGGAACTCGTCGGCTGGTCGCCGGCCGAAGCCGCGGCCGCCAACACCGACCTCGCCCAGGCCAAGATCGCCTTCGACGACTGGAAGCGCGACTTCCCCGACATGGGCGCCGACATCAAGACGATCGAGGCCGCCCTGCCCAAGGCCAAGGCCGCCTACGTCGCGCAGCAGCGCTCGATCGCGACGCTGAACGACACCGTCCGCACGCTGCAAGGCGAGAAGGACTCCGTCGAGCGTGGCCTGCGCGATGCGCTGCGCCAGAAGGACACGGAGCTCTCGAGCCTCCAGCGCCAGATCGCCGACGAGCAGAACACCGCCTCCCAGCGCCAGACGGAGCTCGAGTCGCGCGTCGCGTCGCTGAACGCCCAGCGCAACGAGCTCGACGCCCAGCTGCGCGAGGCCCGCAACCAGATCGAGGCCAACAACCGCAAGTTCGAGGACGAGCGCGTCGCGGCCCAGACGCGCCTGAAGTCGCTCTCGAGCGCGCTCAAGTTCCAGAAGGAACCGGAAGCCGCCGACGGCGCCGTGCTCTCGGTCTCCAAGGACCTCGCGCTCGGCTGGATCGACATCGGCTCGAACCAGCGCCTCGCCCGCGGCACGCGCTTCCGCGTCGTGTCGGGCAAGGTCGGCTCCACCAAGCTCAAGGGCTGGGCGGAAGTCACCGAGGTCAAGGCCAACATGGCCGAAGTGACCTTCTCCGGCATCGTCGACCGCTTCGACCCGATCGTGCAGGGCGACATCGTCTACAACCCCGTCTACGACCCGAAGTCCGAGCGCACCGCGGTGCTCTGCGGCCGCTTCTCGGGCCAGTTCAACGAGACCGAACTCAAGGTGCTGCTCGCCAACATGGGCATCACCGTCCAGCCGGGCCTCGCCAACGACACCGACTACCTGATCGTCGGTTCGGAGCTGTACGTCGACGAGGAAGGCCAGACGCTCGAGAACCCGCTGCCGCCGAACGAGCTGCCGGTCTACAAGGACGCCGAGGCCCAGGGCACGCAGATCGTGTCGATCAAGGACCTGCGCGCGTACTTCAAGTTCTAGTCAAGAACCGGAAGCGATCCAGCGCGCGCGGGCGGGCCTTGTGGCTCGCCCGCGCCGTTTGGGGCCTGACACGTTTCCGCGAGCGCACGCGCCGCGACGCTCGCTAAAGTCTCTCGCCGCATGGTCGAACACGACGATCCGTTCCAGCAGACGCGCATGTCGCTGGGCGAGCACCTGCGCGAGCTGCGCGGGCGACTGGTGAAGAGCGTGATCGCGCTGGTCGTGGCGTTGATGGTGACCTTCACCTTCTACGACCCGATCTTCCACGTGCTCGCCAGGCCGATGAACGACGTGCTGGAGGACGTCGACCGCGACCAGCGCGCGAAGTACGAGGCGATCCTCGCGGAGGAGCAGAAGGCCGACCCGACGATCCTGCGCACGAAGTACTTCAAGACCGAGGATCCCACCGACAACCAGCTGCAGGGCGACTTCACGATCTCGCAGCGCATGACGATGGTCGGGGTCGGCGACGGGATGAGCGTGCTGATGCGCATCTGCTTCCTGTCGGGGCTCGCGCTCGCGATGCCGATGATCCTCTGGCAGCTCTGGCAGTTCATCGGCGCCGGCCTCTACCCGCACGAGAAGCGCGTCGTCCTCAAGTACTTTCCGATCGTGATCGGGCTGTTCGTCGGCGGCCTGCTGTTCGGGTACTACGTGATGTGCCCGATCGGCTTCAAGTTCATGGTCACCGTGTTCGCGCCCGAGGACGTGAACTACATCGCGTCGGTCGAGCCGTACCTCGACTGGCTGCAGGCGGTGACGCTCGCGCTCGGGCTCCTGTTCGAGCTGCCGGTCCTGATGTACGTGCTCGTGCGCGTCGGCATCGTGCAGCGCAAGTCGCTGGCGAAGTTCCGGCCCTACTTCGTGCTCGTGGCCTTTGTCGTCGGTGGCATCCTGACGCCGCCCGATCCGATCACGCAGTTCCTCGCCGCGGGTCCGATGATCCTGCTGTACGAGGTGGGCCTGCTGTGGACGTGGTTCCTGCCCAAGCCCAGGGACGTGCTGGGCGAGACGAAGTGAGCGAGGAGCGCGCAGATGCTCGGTGAAGTGAGGAAGGCGGCTTGCGTCGCGATCGGCGACGAGCTGCTCGCGGGCGACTACCCCGACAGCAACTCGGGCGCCATCGCGCAGGCCTTGGCCGAGCTCGGCATCGAGGTCGAGCGCTTTGTCGTGCTCGGCGACTCGAAAGAGAACCTCGAGCGCACCTTCTACGACCTGTGCACTCGCTATCAGGTTGTCGTGTGCTCTGGCGGCATCGGGCCGACGCTCGACGACGTGACGCGCGACGCAGCGGCGGCTGCGGCCGGTGTTCCGCTAGAGCTCGACGCCAAGGTGCTCGCGGCGCTCAAGGAGAGCTACGCGCGCCGCAACCGCACGATGGCCGTCTCGAACGAGCGGCAGGCCTGGTTTCCCAGCGGCGCGCAGGTGATGCCCAACGCGGTCGGCACGGCGCCGGGTTTCCGCGTGTGGATCGACGGCGGGATGCTCGCCGTACTGCCGGGACCGCCGCACGAGATGCGCGACATGCTGCAGCGCGAGCTCCTGCCGTGGCTGCGCTCGACCTGCGGTCAGGGCCCTGCGCTCGCCACGCACCGCTTCTATCTGCTCGGCCTTCCGGAGAGCAATTTCTCCGACCGCGCCGGCGACTGGATGGCGCGTGGGGCGAACCCGCTGATGGGGGTCACGGCGCACACGGGCATCCTCAAGGTGACGCTGCGCGGTCGCGCCGAGAGCCTCGAGGGCGCGCAGGCGCTGGTCGCGGCGCGAGCGGCCGAGTTCCGCGAGCGTTTCGCGGCCGAGATCTACTCCGAGGACGACCCGCGCGTC
>JABWBL010000459.1 GCA_013360535.1 Planctomycetaceae bacterium | reverse complement strand
AGCTCGTCCCGCGCCCCGCGCAGCTCGCCCGCACGCTCGAGCTCGCTTGCCCGCGCCACGCCGCGCACGAGCTCCGCCGAGCTCCACTCGCTCCAAACGAAGCCGCCCTGCGTCGCACAGGCGGCGAGCAGGGCGGCAAGAACTGCGAGGACGGGGGCGCGCTTCACGCCCCCATCCTAGCTGCAAGGGTCACGCCGGTTGCGTGCCTTCGGGCGGCTTGGGGTTGAGCTTGTCCTTCTCGATCTGCTCGAAGAGCGGCTTGTTCTCCTCGAAGTCCGCGTGGACGAAGGACAGGCCGATCTTGCGCTCTTCCGTGTCGACGCGGATGACGCGCACCTCGATCTTCATGCCCGGACGCACGATCTCCTCGGGGCTCTGGATCTTGTGGTCGGCGAGCTCGGAGATGTGCAGCAGGCCCTCGAGGTCCTCCTCGAGCTTCACGAAGGCACCGAAGTTGGTGATCTTCGTGACGTGGCCCGAGAGCAGGTCCCCAACGTGGTAGTTGTTGGGGATGTGATCCATCCAGGGGTCGTTGTCGAGCTGCTTCTTGCCGAGCGCGATGCGCTTCTTGCCGGTGTCGACCGACAGCACGACGCAGCGCAGCTTGTCGCCCTTCTTCACCATCTCGGACGGGTGCGTGATCTTCTTCGTCCACGACATGTCCGAGACGTGCAGCAGGCCGTCGATGCCTTCCTCGATCTCCACGAACGCGCCGTAGGAGGTGAGGTTGCGGACGGTGCCCTCGATGACGGTGCCGACCGGGTAGTGCTGCTCGACGAGATCCCAGGGGTTCGTCTCGGCCTGCTTCATGCCGAGCGAGATCTCCTGCTTCTCCTTGTTGTACTCGAGCACCACGACCTCGACCTTGTCGCCGGTCTTGACCAGTTCGCTGGGGTGGTTGATGCGCCGCGTCCAGCTCATCTCCGAGATGTGCACGAGGCCTTCCACGCCGTCCTCGAGCTTCACGAACGCGCCGTAGGACATGATGTTGACCACCTCGCCGACGTGCTTGGACGCGACGGGGTAGCGCGACTCGATGCCTTCCCAGGGGCTGGCCTGCTTCTGCTTGAGGCCGAGAGCGATGCGCTCGCGCTCGGTGTCGACGCGCAGCACCTTGATCTCGATCTCCTGGTCGAGCTGCACCATCTCGCTGGGGTGGTTGATGCGACCCCAGGTCATGTCGGTGATGTGCAGCAGGCCGTCGATGCCGCCGAGGTCGACGAACACGCCGAAGTCGGCGATGTTCTTGACGACGCCCTTGCGGACCTGGCCCTCCTGGATGTCCGAGAGCAGGAATTCCTTCTGCTTCTGGCGCTCTTCCTCGAGCAGCTTGCGGCGCGAGATGACGATGTTCATCCGCTCCTGGTCGATCTTGATGATGCGCGCGCGCACCGGCTCGCCGATGAAGTCGCTGATGTCGTGCGTGCGGCGCAGGTTGACCTGGCTCGCGGGCAGGAACACGTTGACGCCTTCGACGTCGACGAGCAGGCCGCCCTTGATCTTGCGCTGGCAGATGCCCTGGATCTCGTCGCCTTCCTTGTACTTCGTGCTGACGCGCTCCCAGGCGCGCAGGCGATCGGCGCGACGCTTGGACAGCACCGCGGTGTCGTTCTCGTCGAGACAGTCGTAGAAGACCTCGTAGGTCTCGCCCTTCTTGGGGAGCGTCTCGCCGAACTCTGCCAGCGGGATCGAGCCTTCGCTCTTGCCGCCGATGTCCATGACGACCATGCCGGTCTTGTCGTCGACCGAGTCCACGATGGCCTTGACGATCTGGCCCGTGGCGATGTCCTTCACCGAAGAGTGGAGCGCGTCGGAGAGCTCGGCTTCGGTGACCGACCCCATCGCCGTCTGGAGCTGTTTCTCCAGTTCGGCCGGGTCGATTTCGTATTGCTTGATCCTGCGGGAGGCGAGAGCCATGAAAAGAGGGTCCTTGGGGACGGGAATGAAAACGGGGTTTTCAGAAGTTGCTCCCCGTCGCACGTGCGGCGGGGACTGCTTGGGATTGCGGGTTCGTCGGGAGCGTGTCCACTAGGCTCGACCGTCACCGGTCATCTCGGCGACAGCGGCCTGCGTGCGTTCGAGCGCATCGGGCAGGCTGGAATCGATCGGTGCACCGAAGCGCACGCGGATCTTCTTCGGCCGCGGGAAGAGCGCCTTCTTCGGCATGGCCTCGAAGGAGCCACGGATCGAGCACGGCACGATCGGCACCTTGGCCATGCGTGCGGCGACCAGCGCTCCACCCTTGAACTCGCTCACGCGGCCATCGACGGTGCGCGTGCCTTCGGGGAAGACCACCACGCAGTCGCCGCGCTCGAGGTGCTGCACCATCTCGCGCAGCGCCGCACGGTCGGGCGCACCACGCTTGATCAGCACGGCGCCGCAAGTGCGCATCAACCACGCCAGCGGCTTGAAGTTGGCGAGCGTGTCGCGCGCGACGAACGAGACGTGGCGCGGGATCGCGTGGCTCAGCACCGGAATGTCGTAGAACGACTGGTGGTTCGACATCACCACCACGCCGCCCGTCTTCGGCAGGTGCTCGCGGCCCTCGTAGCTCTCGCGGAACCACAGGGCGCCGAAAGCCCAGGTCGACAGGTGCGCCGCACGGTAGCCGGGCGTCGCATGCACGAGAACCTCGGGCGCGCTCGCGGGCGTTTTCACCGGCGTTTCGCTCACTTCGAGCTCCCGCGGATCGTGCGCAGCAACGTGTCGAGCACGTCGTTCGCGTCCTTGCCGTCGGTCTCGATCAGCGTCACGCCCTCGCCGCGCGAGAGCGGTGCGACCGCGCGCGTCGAGTCGAGGCGGTCGCGCCGCTCGATGTCGACGCGGATGCGCTCGACGTCGCTGGGGGTGCCCAGCTCGAGCGCGCGGCGTCGCGCACGCTCGGACGAACTCGCGTTGAGAAAGAACCGGTGCTCGGCGCGCGGGAACACGACCGTGGTCATGTCCCGGCCCTCCGCGACGAGGCCTCCCCACCGTTCGGCGAGCGAACGCTGGAGCGCGACGATCGGGTCGCGGACTTCGCCGTGAGCGCTCACCGCCGACACGTGGCTCGTGACCTCGTGGCTGCGGATGTGCGGCTCGCCGGGCTCGCCCGCGATCAGCACCTTGCCCTGCGCGTCGAAGTCGAGCTCGATCTCGCTCGCCACCTTCGCGCAGTCCCTCCCGTTCGCCGGATCGAGTCCTCGACGCAACACCTCCAAGGTCACGGCGCGGTACATGGCACCGGTGTCCAGGAAGTGGAGTCCGAGAGCGCTCGCCAGCGACTTCGCGACGGTGCTCTTGCCGGCCCCGGCGGGTCCGTCGATGGCGACGATCATGGCGGATGGAAAGGGCCGAAGAGTCTACGGACGGCCCCGGATTCCTCAAGCGCGGGCGCTGGAAACGGCCTCCAAGGCCCCGCCGGCCCCCCACCGGAGGCAGTCGCGGCCGCCGCCGAAGGCGTCGAGCACGATCCAGCGGGTCGCGCCCGCGGGCTCGTCGCGCCACAGGTGCGCGTGGCCGA
>JABWBL010000458.1 GCA_013360535.1 Planctomycetaceae bacterium | reverse complement strand
AACTCCAACGCTGCCCCGCAGTCCGGCGACCTCCGCCAACGCGACCCGGCCCTCGCTCCGCCCGTCGCGCATCACCTCGCGCAGCGTGCCGTAGCGCAGCGTCCGGGAGGCGGACCGGGGCGCGGTGCAGCTCGCGGCAAGGCAGGCGAGCACGAGGGCCGCGGTCAGATGCAGGACTCTCCGGGGGAGCATGCCACCCAAGCTAACCCTGCCGCCGCCCGAGCGCTCCTCGTCCAGCAGTCAGACCCAAAACACTCGTCTGTCCGAACTTTCGTACCGAGTTTGCAATTGCGGAACTTTCCTCGGGTTCGGGGCTTGCGGCCCCAGTGTTTCGAGGCATTCTCGAACTCCGGTGGAGCCGACGCCCGTGAACGTCGGCCCCAGACCGCATCGAAGTCCCTGACTCAGGAGTTCCCAGCATGCGTCTCTCTCTCGCGTTCGCTCTCGCAGCCCTCGCCGCCGCCCCCGCGGCCGCGCAGGTCTCGGCCATCGGCCCCTTCACCGGCAGCCTGCAGGAGTCCTTCGAGGGCCCGCAGGTGATCTTCACCCCGTGCCTCACCTACCCGGCCTTCGGCGGTGCGGCCACGCTCTGCACCCCCAACGGAAGCAACTGCCACACGACCTCGGGATGGGGCTTCATGTGCACCATCTTCCCGCAGACCGGTGGCAAGTTCTTCGCCAGCATCGGCGGCCCGACCGAGATCATCTTCTCGAACGACATCTTCACCTTCGGCGGCTACTTCGGCTCGAACAGCCCCGGCGGCGACGCCACGTTCGACTTCTATGACGCCTCGAACAACCTGATCTCGAGCGAGATCGCGCTGTTCCCGGCCGACTGCCAGTGGCGTTGGTTCGGCTGGCAGAGCTGCTCGACCGCGATCCGCAAGGTCGTGATCACGGGCATCAACACCTCGGGCGGCGGCTACGTCGACATGGACGGCCTCGAAGCCAGCTCGACGCTCCCCGCCGGCTGCAACCCCGGTCCGCAGGCCTACTGCACCTCGGGCACCAGCACCGCGGGCTGCGTCTCGGTGATCAGCGCGACGGCGCACCCCAGCTCGACCTTCTCGACGCCCTGCCAGGTCAACGTCTCGGCCGTCGAAGGCCAGCGCTCGGGCATCATCTTCTACGGCCTCGGCGCCCTGCCGCAGCCGTGGTGCACCACGGGTGGCTCGAGCTTCCTGTGCGTGAAGGCCCCGACCCAGCGCACCTACGCCGCCAGCTCGGGTGGCACCGCCGGCAACTGCGACGGTGGCCTCTCGCTCGACTGGAACGCCTTCCACGCCGCCAACCCCGGCTCGCTCGGCACGCCGTTCTCGGCCGGTCAGGACGTCTTCCTGCAGGCCTGGTTCCGCGACCCGCCGGCCTGCAAGACGACCACCCTCTCGGGCGGTCTCAAGATGACGATCCAGTAGCCCTCACCGGCTCCTGATTCGCACGACGGGCGGTCTTCGGGCCGCCCGTCGGCATTTCAGGCGAGCGGCTCCCGGGCGCCGAACTCCTCGTCGCGGAAGCGCTCGAGCTTCTCGCGCAGCGTGTCGCGTGCGGTGCGGAAGCGACGGAGCAGCTCCTCGCGCGGAAGCGTCCCGTCCTTGGTCGCCGGGTCGGGAATCGGCCAGTGGAGCCGCCGCGCGCGACCGAGGAACACGGGGCAGACCTCCTCGGCGCACAGCGTGATGACCGTGTCGACCAGCTCGGGGTCGATCGACTGCACGGACTTGGAGTGCTGAGCCGAGGCGTCGAGGCCGAGCTCGGCCAGCACCTCGAGCGCGTACGGGTTGACCTTCGAGGGCGAGCTGCCGGCGCTCAGCACGCGCACCGAGGTCGGGAACAGCGAGCGCGCGAGGGCCTCGGCCAGCTGGCTGCGGGCGGAGTTCGCGACGCACAGGAACAGGACGCCACGGGGGGCTGCGGACGGGGGCATGGTCACTCCGTTGGCGACGGGGATTCGTTCGGGAACCAGCGCTGGCGCAGGAACAGCGCGACGTTGACGAGACCGAGCAGGACCGGGACCTCGACCAGCGGTCCGATCACGGCCGCGAAGGCCACGCCGCTGTGCAGGCCGAAGCTGGCGACGGCGACGGCGATCGCGAGCTCGAAGTTGTTCGAGGCGGCGGTGAAGGACAGCGTGGCCGAGCGCGCGTAGCCGGCGCCCAGACGCTGGCTCATCACGAACGACAGCAGGAACATCAGCACGAAGTACAGGAGCAGCGGCAGCGCGACGCGCAGCACGTCGCCGGGAAGCAGGACGAGCTGCTCGCCCTTCAGGGAGAACATCACGATGATCGTGAAGAGCAGCGCAACCAGCGTGAGCGGCGCGATGCGCGGCAGGAAGCGCGTCTCGTACCACTCGCGGCCGCGCGCGGCGACGAGGCCGCGCCGCGTGAGGAAGCCTGCCGCGAACGGGATGCCGAGGTAGATCGCGACGCTGCCGGCGATGTCCGCCATCGAGATCTCGATCACGGCGCCCTCCAGTCCGAGCCAGCGGGGCAGGAGCGTGGCGAAGAAGTACGCGTAGGCCGGGAAGAACAGCACCTGGAAGATCGAGTTGAACGCCACCAGCCCGGCGCAGTACTCGCCATCGCCGCGCGCGAGCTCGTTCCACACGAGCACCATCGCGATGCAGCGGGCGAGGCCGATCAGGATCAGTCCGAGCATCAGCTCGGGCTCGTCGCGCAGGAACAGCAGGGCGAGCCCGAACATCAGGAACGGTCCGAGAACCCAGTTCTGCACGAGCGACAGCGCCAGCACGCGCGGGTTGCGGAAGACGCGGCCGAGCTCCTCGTGCCGCACCTTCGCCAGCGGCGGGTACATCATCACGATCAGGCCGATGGCGATCGGGATCGAGGTCGAGCCGACGCTGAGCTGCTCGATCGCCCGCGGAACCGCCGGCGCGAGGTAGCCCAGCGCCACGCCGAGCGCCATCGCGCCGAGGATCCAGAGCGTCAGGAAGCGGTCGAGGAACGAGAGCTTCCCGCGCAGCGTGCTGTCCGGTGTCTTCATCGAAGTTTGACGATGGAAAAGGGCCTGCCTGGCGGTCTCAGAGGCTTCCGACCAGTGCCCGCAGGCGCCGGAGCGCGCGGGGCTCGATGCAGTAGCAGACCCGCGGCCCGTCGATCTCGCCGCGCACCAGGCCCGCCTGCTTGAGCACCTTGAGGTGCTGGGAGACGGTCGACTGCGCGAGCGGCAGTTCGTCGACGATTCCGCCGCAAACGCACGAGTTCTTGCGCAGGAGCAGCCGCACGATCTGCACGCGGGCGACATGGCCGAGCGCCTTGGCGAAGCTCGCGAGCTCCCTGTCGGCCTGCGGTCCCTCGGTCGGTCGCAGGTCCGGGGAATCTTCCGGGGGAGGGCAGCAGGCCGCCTTGGGCTTCGACTTGCGCTTCATCGTAGAACGACGATAGGCATGGCGGCGCGGGGCCGCAAGCGGACGGAGGCGGCTCAGGCGAGCGAGAGCGCGAGCGTGCGGCCGGCGCGCTCCTCGACCTCGATGTCGAGGCGCCACTCGTGCGAGACCAGGCGG
>JABWBL010000457.1 GCA_013360535.1 Planctomycetaceae bacterium | reverse complement strand
GCCTCCGACCGCAGCCGCATCTTCGTCGCCCGCAAGGTCGGCGTGCGCGACCCCGAGGCGATCGCCATCGAGCCGCGCGAGTTCCAGCAGCTCGCCGGTCAGGCCTCGCTCGAGCGCTCCCGCGACGTCCGCGACCAGCTGATCGGCCTCAAGGGCCTCGAAGCCCGCTACGGCCTCTCCTTCCCCGGCCGCCGCAAGCCCGAAACGCCGCCCCCGACGGAGCCGGCGCCCAACTCCTAGGGCGATTCGAGTTTCACGTTCGGCTCGCTGCGGGCAGGTGTCGCGTTCGTCGCGGCGCCTGCCCGCGGCGCATTTCGGCGAACACGGAGAACGGGAGGAAGCGGAGGGAGAACGGAGGGGAGAGGCAACGGCAGCGGGGGAGAGGCGGTGTTGCCGGAGAAGAAGCGGACGGAAGCGGAGGGCTGAAAGAGACCAGCAGAGAGGGGAGGCGGGCGGCCAGTGACGGTGGAGGAGAGGCAAGAGAGAGATGACAGGACGGAAAGGCGTCACCGGGGAGGACGAAGGTCCGGTAGGTTTGGGAGCGGAGGTGCAAATGAAGGTGCGCTGCGCGTTGGTGGTCTTGGCTGGGTTGCAGGCTGCCGGGAGTGGCTTGCAGGAGGTCGTGCGCAAGGCGCCGCTGTTTGGCGTGGAACTGCGAGCGGCGGGGGACGTGGACGCGGATGGTGTCGGGGATTTCGTGATCGGGGACGGCGGGTGGAGCGAGAGCGGGCTGAAGCGCGCGTGGTGGGTCGTGAGCGGAAAGAGCGGCGCCGAGATCGCGGCGTTTCTCGAGGAGGATGGCGCGGCGAACTTTCCGGAGAGGGTGAGGGCGGCGGGAGAGCGCGACGGAGATGGAGCTGCAGATCTGTGGCTGGAGCTGAAGGAGAAGCGCGTCGTGCTGTGGTCCGGCAAGCAGCGGGCTGTGGCGCGCGAGGCGACCGAAGAGGAGCGCAAGCTCGCGTTCGCGGAGCCGACGGCGAGTGATCTCAACGGAGACGGCGTGCCCGATCCGTTGCGTGTCGAATCCGGCAAGTCGCTGATCTTGAACGGCGCCGATGAAACGGTGTTGTGGCAGATCGAGCGCATCTACGAGCGGGTCGTGCCCCTCGGTCGCTACGGCACGCAGCCGAAGTCCGCGTTGCTCTGCATCAATTCGCGCGTTGGCGTCGCGGAAGGCGTCGTCGAACTTCGCACCGGCGACACGGCGGCCGAGCTCTGGTCCATCTCTGACTCGAGCTTCTGGTACTTCGGCTCCCTGCTCGAAGTCATCGGCGACACCAACGCCGACGGCGTCAACGACTTCGTCGTCACCGGCTACCACGGCCGCTCGCACGAGAACGGCAAGGTCCAGCTCCGAAGCGGCGCCAACGGCTCGCCCCTCCTCGAATTCACTCGCGCCAACCGCTCCATCCTGCGCCGTCCCCGCTGACCACCGCCCTCAATCTCGCCGGCGAATCCCTCCCAACTCCTCTCCGCCGGCCCCGCCCTCCTCTCCGTCACTGGCCGTTCGCGCCCCGCTCTCTGCCGATCTCTTTCATCCCTCCGCTCCCGTCCGCGCATTCTGGCGAACGCCTTCGCGCTCCCCCGGCCGATGCCTCTCCCCTCCGTTCTCCCTCCGCTCTCTCCGAACTCCGTGTTTGCTTACGCGTCGTGCGCGGGAGCGAGCGGGAAGACGACGCGGAAGATGGCGCCACCGCCAGGGCGGGCGAGCACTTCGGCGTGGCCGCCGCAGCTGGAGGCGTGCAGGGCGACGAGGTGCAGGCCGAGGCCCGTGCCGCGGACGCTGCGGGTCTGCTCGCTGCCGGTGCGGTAGAAGGCCTCGAAGATGCGCTCGCGCTCGGAGGCGGGGACGCCGGGACCGCGATCGAGGACGTCGAGGGCGAGGCCGCCGCGCTCGCGGTGGACGGCGATGCGGATGGGTTCGGAGCCGGGGGCGGCGGGGTCGACGGGCGCGTACTTGCGGGCGTTCTCGACGAGGTTGACGAGGATCGAGCCGACGGCTTCTGGGCTCGCGAGCACCTCGGGCAGGTCGTCGGGGAGCTCGAAGGCAAGGTCGACCTCGGGCGTGGTGCGCCATCCGAGCAGCTTCTCGGAGTGGCGCGTGACCTCGGCGGAGAGGTCGAGCGGGCGCGGCGTCGGCGGGCCGGCGCCGAGCTTGGCCTTCTCGAGCACACGTTCGACCAGCGTCGACAGGCGCGCCGTCTCGCGCACGATGCGGCGGTGGTACTCGTCGCGCTGCTTCTCGTCGCGCACCCAGCCGTCCTGCAGCATCTCGGCGTGCAGCTGGATCGTCGAGAGCGGCGTGCGCAGCTCGTGCGTGACGGCCGCGACGAAGTTCTCGGTGCGTTCGGCCTGCTCGATGTCCTTGCGCACGCTGTGGGAGAGCAGCAGGACGCCGGTGGCGAGCGCGAGGCCGAGCATTGTCGCGACGCCGAGGAAACGCCACGTGCGTTCGCGGTAGCGCGCGTCGATGTCGGCCGTGTCGATCGCGATGCGGATCGTGCCGTACTGCTCGTCGGCGGGCGAACCCGTGGCGAAGCCGAGGTCGCGCACGGGGATCACCTGCGCAAAATACTCGCGGCTCCCGTCGCTCGTTTCCTCGCCCTCGCGCAGGAAACGCTCGCGGCGCGCGAGCACGGCCCCGGCGACGATCGCGGGCAGCTCGTCGAAGAACCAGCGCGGCTCGAGGAAGAACCCTTGCACGAAGCTGCGGCCGGTCGCGAGGCGCTGCAGGCACTCGCCGCGGCCGACGAGCTCGGGCAGCGGCTCGACCAGCACGTGGCGGTAGGCGACGAGGCGCGGCACGCCGTCGTCCTCGCGGTAGAACACGAGCTGGAAGTTGCCGACCAGTGTCTGCACGGGCTCGAGGATCGACATCTGCTCGGCCTCGAGGCAGGCGACGTCGTCGGCGCGCGCGGCGCTCGCGGCCAGCACGCGCATCGGCAGCTCGAGCTCCTCCGCTTCCGGCGTGACCGGCATCGTGCTGCGCATCCACTGGCTCTCGAAGTAGCGCCTCGTCAGGCCGTGGGCCGCGCTCTCCAGCGCCGTGCGTGCGGGCGCGTCGCCGAAGGCGCCCTGGAACACGTCGACGCCGCGCGCCTGGGGATCGGTCAGGTCGAGTCGGAACCAGCCGAGGATGCCGCTCGGGCGCTCGATCGTGGAGAGCGGCGACTCGAGCAGCGTGAACTCGCCGGCGGGGGAGTCGGGGCTGTAGTAGCGCGCGTAGTACTCGAACGGCCGGCTGCGCTCGGACTTGATCAGCTCGTCGAGCGTGGTCTGCAGCTGCTTGCGGAAGCGCAGCGCCGCGTCCTCGGCGCGGTGCGGAATGTCCTCGAGCTCGGCGGTGTGCTCGCGCCAGATGTGGTGCCACTGCAGGAAACCGAGCACGAGCGTCGGCAGCACGAGCAGCACGGCGTAGAGCGCGAAGGCGAAGCGGCGGGCGCTCTCGCGCGCCGAACGCGGCACGAGCGAGGTCACCACGGCGCGAGCTCCGCGAGCGGGCCCGAGACTTCACGCGCGAGCGCC
>JABWBL010000456.1 GCA_013360535.1 Planctomycetaceae bacterium | reverse complement strand
GCCTTCGGCAGGTGGCTCGCGATCGTGCTGGTCTGCGGCGGCACGTGCAGTCTCGGTGAACCGAGCACCTTGTGCCGGCCGCCGCTGATCGGATCCTCGGCCGACGCACAGAACGACAGCATCGCGTCGAAGAACGGCGTCTCGCCGCGGCCCTTGCGCAACCGCGCCGCCATGAACGCGCCGCTGCGGTAGTGCAGGAACGCCGTGTCCGTGGTCTCGAGCAGCGCCCCGGGGCACGGTACCCGGAGCCCACTCGCCGCGCCCGGCCCGCTCCGAACGAGCGCGACCGGGCGCGGCTCCATTTCGCGCCGCCACCTGTCCCGGTCGGGCAGGCCGGGGCGGATCCCGCGGACGATTCGAGTATCCTCGGGCCGGCTCGCGGACTAGCTGGCTTCGAAACTGCCCATGACGAACCTCTCCTCGCTCCTCTGGCGCACGGTCGCGCTCCTCGCTGCGATCGTGGTCCTGTTCGCCCCGGCGCGTGCGCTCGACGACGAGATCGTCGGCGAGTTCAAGAAGTACTTCAAGCAGTACAAGGACTCGGCCACACGCGTCGAGGCGGTGCTCTCGCTCGAAGGCACGGAGTCGCCGGCGGTGGTCGACGCGCTGCTCCCGATCCTGAAGATGGTCGAGGATCCCGACGTGGTGCGCGCAGGCGTGCGCGTGCTCTCGAAGTTCAAGACCGACGAGCCGAAGGCCGCGCTGTTCGCGGCGATCGAGGCCCAGAAGGACGAGGCCGTGCGCTCGGGCCTGCTGCAGGCGGCGGCGGCGGGCAAGTACACGGGCGCGAACGAGGCGCTCAAGAAGGTGCTGGTCGACAAGAGCTGGGACCTGCGGCGGCGCGCGATCGACGCGCTGGTCGCGAGCTCCGACGCGACGGTGGTCGACGCGATCGCGCCCTTGTGCGCGGATGCGGAGCCGGCGGTGCGCTGCTCGGCGCTCGAGGGGCTCGCGGCGCTCAAGAGCGAGCTCGTGCTCAAGCCGGCGGTCGACAACCTCGCGCACGAGGTGTGGCAGGTGCGCGTGAGCGCGATCACGGCGCTCAGGAAGGTGCGCCACCGCGACTCGATCGAGCCGCTGATCGCGCGGCTCGCGCTCGAGCAGGGGCGCCTGCAGCTCGACGTCGGCGACGCGCTCAACGAGATCACCGGCCGCAGCTTCGGCACGCGCCTCGAGCTGTGGAAGCAGTTCTGGGACGCCTACAAGGACCGCTTCCAGATCCCGACCGACGCGGAGCTCGCGAAGCTGCGCGCCAAGCAGAAGGAAGAGGCAGCGAAGTACAAGCCCGAGAAGGGCGGCACGAGCTACCACGGCATCGAGACGCCGAGCCGGCGCATCATGTTCGTGATCGACGTCTCGGGCTCGATGGAGAACCTGGTCGTCGAGAAGGAGCGCTTCGAGGACGGCGGCTACCCGTCGCTCCTGCGCATCGACATCTGCAAGACCGAGCTGATCCGCACGATCGAGAGCCTCGAGGGCTACGTCGATTTCAACATCATCGCCTTCGCGACCGAGGTGAAGCCCTGGAAGAAGGACCTCGTCAAGGCGAACGTCGTCAACAAGTCGGCGGCGGTCGACTGGGTGCGCAAGCTCGCGGCCCTGGGCGGCGCGTCCAAGGAGGACCTCGCGCAGGCGGGCCTGACGGCGTCCGCGAACCTCGAGGCCGGCAAGACCAACACCTACGGCGCGCTCTCGACCGCGCTCGGCGCCGCAGGCCGCGGCACCAAGGACAAGAACTACGAGTGCGCCATCGACACGATCTTCTTCCTCTCCGACGGGCGGCCGACGGTGGGGGAGTACGTCGACCCGCAGGACGTGGCGCGCGAGATCCGCGAGGTCAACAAGCTCCGCAAGGTCGTGATCCACACGATCGCGATCGGCGAGTTCCAGAAGGACTTCATGAAGCTCCTCGCCGACCAGAACGGCGGGATTTTCGTCGACCTCGGGCGCTGATCCCCGACGCTGATCCCCGGCGCTGATCCTCGACGCTGGGCCCGGACGGCCTTTCCGGCCTCGGCCGGGGGACCGCGGAGCGATCCGGACGGCGCCTTGACGCTCGCACCGGGCCAGCGTATGTTTCCTCGCCCTCACAGGTCGGGGCGTGGCTCAGCTTGGTAGAGCGCTTGGTTCGGGACCAAGAGGTCGGAGGTTCAAATCCTCTCGCCCCGACCACCTAACTCCCGCGGTTCGCCGAAGAACGGCGCGCGGTCGAGACGAGGTGGTCGGCGATCCTGTGGGGCGAGCCGTTTCCAGTGTGCCGTCGGAACGAGGTGGCGATTCCGCTGCCCGTGCGGCCCCTGCGCGCCTCACTCCGCGCGCTCGTCGCTCTCCACCGGAACCGGCACGGGCTGCGGCGTCGCCTGGATCGTCCGAAGCCGCAGGATGACCGTGGCACCCAGCGTCGCGAGGCTCACGCCCAAGGCCTTCCAGCCCACGGCGAGGTCGGTTCCGAGCACGGTCCAGCCCGTGAGGAGCGTGAGCACCGCCAGTGCCGTCACCTTCACGTGCAGCCTCACTCCGCGGTCGCGGGTCCAGTCGAGCAGCAGCGGCCCGAACAGCGGTGAGGCGACGAGGCGTGCGTGGAGCCGCGGCGACGAGCGCACGAGCAGCCAGCTCGTCAGCAGCAGGAACGGCGTCGTCGGCAGCACGGGCAGGAACACGCCCGCGGTGGCGAGCGCGAAGCACAGGCTCGCGAGGGTGAGGTACACGACGCGCATGGGGCAGCGAGAGCGTACCTAGGACGCCCCGCTGGCGACTCCACGGCTCCCTGTTCTCGCAGGCGCGGGTGGGAGCGTGTAGAACCCCCGCTGCGAGCCTGCTAGCCGTCCGCACCGCCCCATGTTCACCCTGATCGCCTCCCTCGCCCTCGTCCTCCCGCAGGCCACCGACGGAGCGGACGCGCGCCAGATCCTCTGGCAACGCTCGCTCGACGACGCCCGCGGGCTCGCCGCCCGCGATGGCCGGCCGCTGCTCGTCGCGATCAACGCCGACGGGGAGTCCGCCAGCGAGCGCATCGTGGTCGAGCGCTACCGCGATCCGGCGTTCGTGGCGTGGACGCGCTCGTTCCACTGCGTGATCGGGTCCTGGTTCCGCCACACGCCGCGCGACCACGACGAGCAGGGCCGGCGCATCGAGTGCCCGCGGCTGGGGGAGGTCACGTGCGGCGAGCACATCGCGCTCGAGCCCGCGCTCCACGACGCCTACCTGATGGGCGAGACGATCGTCGTCGACGACGGGGTCGTGCAGCGCATCTCGCCGCGCCACGCGCTCGTGCTCGCCGACGGCACGAAAGCCTGGGACCTGTACCTGCTGTTCGACTTCCGCCAGCTCGACGAGGTGCTCGCGAAGGCGGCCAGTGAATGGCCGGTCACGGGAGCGACTCCTTGGGCGCTGGAGCCCGAGCTCGACCCCAGCCACCGCGCCCGGCTCGCGCGCGAGGACGCGGCCGGGGCGACGGTGAACACCGACTCGTGGCTCTTTGGCGTGCTGCAGCGCCCGTGGGTCGACCGCGGAGTCGACGCGGAG
>JABWBL010000455.1 GCA_013360535.1 Planctomycetaceae bacterium | reverse complement strand
ATACCAATCCCCAGTACTTCCCGCACTGCCAGACCAACCCGGCCTGGTCGACGGCCTGCGCCACCAACAGGACTGCGGCGTCGGCCACAGGCGGGAGCGGGGGCTGGACGAGTTGGGCGAAGTGGGGTGGGGCATCGGGGGAGGTCCTCGGGTGCGTGAGTCCCGAGCCCGAGGCGCTTTCGCGGCCGAAAAAGCGAGGAAATCGCAAAAGTGTCCGGAAAACGGGGAATTGCGCCGCGAACCGCGCCGCCGCGCTGGATCTGCGGCCTGTCGCCCCTCGGCTGAGCGCTCGCGCTCCCGGCTTTGCTCCCCCCCAGGATCCACGCCCCGATGAAGCCCGCCGTTCCCGTCTCGTCCGCTGTCTTTGCCTTCGCGCTGCTGTGCGGCCCGGCCGCGGCGCAGTCGCTCCCGACGATGGTCGGCTGGGGCAACAACGGCCAGAGCCAGCTCAACCTGCCGGCGCTGCCCACGAGCGTCGTCCACGTCTCGATGGGCAGCTCGGACAACCTCGCGGTGCTCTTCAACGACGGCACGGTGGCGACCGGCGGGAGCAACCTGCCCGTGGCCCCGATGCTTCCGCTCGGCATGACCTACCTCGAGGTCGACGTCGGCGACAGCCACATGCTCCTGCGGCGCTCGGACAACACGGTCGTCGTCGCGGGTGGGGCGGCGTACCACGCCAACGTTCCGACGCTGCCGTACAACATGATCTACACGCAGCTCGACGCAGGAAGCACCCACAACGCCGCCCTGCGCAGCGACGGCTTCATCGTCTGCTGGGGGACGAACCTCGGCGGCGAATGCAACGTGCCTTCGCTCCCGGTGAGCACGTCCTATGTCGAGGTCGTCGCCGGCGACAAGTTCACCGTGGCGCGCCGCACGGGTGGCAGCGTCATCTCGTGGGGGCGCGAGTTCAACACGATCTACTACCCGCCCGGCCTCCCGCCGGGCACGGGGTACACGAAGATCGCGGCGGGCGAAGACCACGCGCTCGCCCTGCGCAGCGACGGCGCGATCGTGGGCTGGGGGGAGAACAACTACGGGCAGATCTCGGTCCCGGCGCTTCCGCCCGGCATGACGTACGTCGACGTCGCGGCCGGCGAGAACCACTCGATCGCGCTGCGCTCGGACGGGACGGTGGTTGGCTGGGGACACAACCTCGGCGGTCAAGCCAGCCCGCCCAATCCGCCGCCGAGCTCGAACATCGTCGGGCTCGTCGCGGGTGGCTATTCGTCGTGCGTGAGGCTCGCCAACGGCTTCTACGACCGGTGGGGCTATTACGACAGCGAGGTGCCTCTCCCGATCTACTCGGACCTGGCGCCCGGACGCTGGCACACGATCGCCTTGCGCAGTGACGCGTGCGTCCGCGGTGCCGGACTCAACACGAGCGCGCAGCTCTCCTGGGGCACGAGCCTCGGCGCCGAGAAGGTGACGAGGATCGGTTCGGGCGCCAACCACTCGCTGGCGGCGCTCGAGAACCGTTACGTCGTCGGATGGGGGCTGAGCACGTCGGGGCAGACCAGCACACAGTTCCCCTTCAGCGTGAGCTGGGCGAAACTCGACGGAGGCGCGTCGCACTCGGTCGGGCTGCTCGCCAGCGGTCAGCTGTCGACCTGGGGCTCGAACACGTTCGGTCAGCGCGTCGTCCCGACCCTGCCCGGCGGGATGTCCTACGTCGACCAGGCGTGCGGGGACTACTTCACGCTCGCGGTGCGCAGCGATGGCCAGTTGCTCGCCTTCGGCGCGAACAACTCGGGCCAATGCAATGTTCCGGCGCTGCCGCCGGGACTGGGCTACACGAAGGTTGCCGCCGGCGTGTACCACTCGCTCGCGCTGCGCAGCGACGGAACGCTCGTGGCGTTCGGAGACAACAGCGTCGGGCAGTGCAACGTGCCGCCGCTGCCGACAGGGCTGCGCTACACGAGCATGGCCGCGGGTTCGCTGCACTCGATCGCGCTGCGCAGTGACGGCGAGGTGCTCGCCTGGGGCTTCAACAACTTCGGTCAGCTGAACGTGCCCGCGCTGCCGCCGGGGTTCAAGTACACGGAAGTGTGGTCGGGAGAGCACCACTGCTTCGCCAAGCGCGAGCAGCGCACCTCCGCCACGTCGTACTGCGTGGCGGGGACCTCGACCAACGGCTGCCAGCCGGCCTTCGGCGCCACATCGTCGACGTTCTCGCTGCAGGGCACGCAGCCTTTCCAGCTCGTCGTCTACTCGTCGGAACCGCAGAAGGCCGGCCTGATCTTCTACGGCGTCAACGGACGCGCCGACTCGCCGTGGGGGCTCGGCTCGAGCCGGCTGTGCGTGGCGCCACCTCTCCAGCGCATGACCGTGCAGAACTCCGGCGGCCTCCTCGGCTACTGCACTGCCACCTTCTCCGAGGACTGGCGCGCGTACATGCAGCAGCACCCTACCGCGATCGGCAATCCGCTCTCCGCCGGCCAGCGCATCAACGCGCAGGGCTGGTACCGCGACCCGCCGGCGCCGAAGACGACCAACCTGACTGCAGCGATCGAGTTCTTCGTCGTGCCTTGAACGGACGCGTTCGCGACAGCGCGCGACCCGCGTAACCTCACGGGAATGAGCGAGATCCGACTGGGAAGTGACGAGGCGCTCGAGGCCGGGCTCGAGTTTGCCTTCGGGCGCGCGCGTTCATCGGTGCTGGGCGAGCTCGAGCGCAATGTCGGTGCGCCGCTCCCTCGCGTCAGCCTGATCGGGGCGAGCGAAGGTGCGCCGTCGCGCGGCGAGGTCGGCGTGCCGGAGCGCGTCGAGGGGCACTCCACGTATCGCGTGCAAGGTGAGCTCGCGCGCGGTGGCATGGGCGTGCTGTACCGCGGTGAGGACGTCGATCTCGGGCGTGAGGTCGCGCTGAAGGTGCTGCGCGACGAGCTCGCGCGCCGTCCGGACGTCGTGCAGCGTTTCGTCGAGGAAGCGCAGGTCGCAGGGCAGCTCCAGCATCCCGGCGTCGTGCCGGTGCACGAGCTGGGCCTTCTGCCGGACGGTCGGCCGTACTTCGCCATGAAGCTCGTGCACGGGCGTACGTTCGCGGAGGCGCTCGCCGAGACGGGCGCGACGGGCCGCGAACGCTGGATCGACACGTTCGCGAGCATTTGCCGCACCGTCGCGTACGCACACTCGCGCGGCGTCGTGCACCGCGACCTGAAGCCTGCCAACGTGCTGCTCGGCAAGTTCGGCGAGGTGCAGGTGATCGACTGGGGGCTCGCGAAGGTGCTCGGGCGCGAGGAAGGCAAGGCACACGCGAGCGAGGCCCGGACGTCGCAGGCCGGGCACGTGATGGGCACGCCCGCGTACATGGCGCCGGAGCAGGCGCGCGGCGACAGCGGGAGCGTCGACGAGCGCGTGGACGTGTTCGCGCTGGGAGCCGTGTTGTGCGAGATCCTGACGGGTTCACCGCCGTACGTGGGCGGGAAGGAAAGAACCGTCGTGCTGGCGGCGCACGCGGAGCTCGACGACGCGCGCAAGCGGCTCGCGGGCTGCGCGGCGGCGCCCGAGCTCGTGAACTTGTGCC
>JABWBL010000454.1 GCA_013360535.1 Planctomycetaceae bacterium | reverse complement strand
CGCGCCGACCGGCCACGGCGGGTCCGAGATTGAGGGCACGCGCGCCATCGGCCGCCGTAAGTCCCTTAACGAGAATCCGAACCCTTCAAGTCAGGCTAGAGGCTACGCGCAGTGCTCGGAGGTTTCAGCCGACGACGTCGCGAAGCTCGCGCCAGAGAGAGTCGACGTGGGAGCGTTCGGTGGCGAGGGCGCCGATTGGCACGCGGACCATCCAGCGGCCGTGGAGTTGGGCGGGGGTGAGCCAGGCGGAGCCGGAGGAGTGGAGGCGCTCGTGGCGGAGTCGGACCGCTACGCGCCCGGCCCTGCGAGCATGTTCATCACGAGCCGGATCATGACGTCCTTGTCCTTGGGGTCCGATTCGGCGACCAGCAGCGCCAGTGCGGCGAGGCCGACGTCGTTGAGCACCGGCTGACCGTCGCGCAGCAGGCGATCGTTGCGGTGCAGGAACTCGACGAACAGGAACGAGCCGATGCGCTTGTTGCCATCGGAGAACGGGTGGTTCTTGATCACGAAGTAGAGCAGGTGCGCGGCCTTCGACTCGACCGTCGGGTAGGCCGGCTTGCCGAACACGCTTTGGTCGAGATTCCCGAGCAGGCTCGCGAGGCCCTGTTCCCGCTCGCGACCGAAAAGGTCCGTCGCTTGACCGCGCGCCACGAGGTCACGCTTGAGCTTGGAGATCGCCGTGCGCGAAGCCGCGACTTTCGGCAGCACGCCGCCGGCCGAGCCCTTGGGCTCGTCGAGCAGGCCCTCGTCGTAGCGCTGGAGCAGCAGGAACGTCTGCGTGTACCGCGCGATCACGTCGACCAGGCCACGGCCCTGTTCGGAGGAGAGGGCAGCGCTGCCGGCCGTCTTGCGTACCAGCGCCAGTGCCGTTTCCAGTTCCTTCGCGTTGCGCTCGAAGCGCTCGCGGTGGATCGTGTAGCCGCGCAGGAGGTGCTCGCGCAGCACGCCGGTCGCCCAGATGCGGAACTGCGTGCCGCGCTTGGAGTTGACCCGGTAGCCGACGGAGAGGATGACGTCGAGGTTGTAGTAATCGACCTCGCGCGAGACGCTGCGCCCACCCTCGAGTCGAACCTGTGCAAATTTTGCACAGGTTGCCGCGGGGTCCAGCTCACCTTCGGCGAAGGCGTTGCGGATGTGCTTCGTCACGACCGAGCGTTCGCGGCCGAACAGCTCGGCCATCTGCTGTTGGCTCAGCCAGACCGACTCGGCCTCGAGCCGCACGTCGAGCCGGATCGTGCCGTCCTTGGCCTCGAACACGACGAGGTCGCCATTGCGATCGTCTTTGCGGGGAGTCATAGGGCGCGCTCGACCACGCGTTCCGCCATGCCGGTTGGCGACTGCGGTTGGGTCAGGACCAGGATGAGCATGGGAAGCATGTCGAGGCAGAAGTCACCGCGATGCTACCCGCCGTGTGAAGCCTCCGTGAGCCGAGTGAAGCGAGAACCCGAACCGCGTGGAGGAAGCTCGGGAAGTCGCGCGCTCAGGCAACGACGTCGCGAAGCTCGCGCCAGAGGGACTGGACGTGGGCGCGTTCGGTGGCGAGGGCGCCGATGGAGACGCGCACCATCCAGCGGCCGTCGAGTTGGGCGGGGGTGAGCCAGGCGGAGCCGGAGGAGTGGAGGCGCTCGACCCAGGCGAGGGTGTGGTGGTCGAGGGCTTCGGGGGAGAGGTGGGGAGGTTCGTGGCGGAGGCAGAGGGTTTGGAGGGGGACGGGGGCGAGCAGGTGCCAATTGGGCTCGCGGCGGATTTGCTCGGCGAGCCATTGAGCATTTTCGAGGTCGCGGCGGAGGCGGGCCTGGAGGCCGGAGACGCCTTGTTCGCGGATCAGGCACCAGAGCTTGAGGGCGCGGAAGCGGCGGCCGAGGGGGATGCCCCAGTCGCGGAAGTTGGTGACTTGGCCGTCGGCGGAGGTCTGGAGGTAGCTCGGGTTGGTGCTCATCACGCGCACGAGGTGCTCGGGATCGCGCACGAAGTAGGTGGAACAATCGAAGGCGGCGCCGAGCCACTTGTGGGGATTGAGGACGAGCGAATCGGCGCCTTCGATGCCGTTCCAGTGGTGGCGGCATTCGGGGAGGATCATGGCGCAGCCGGCCATGGCGCCGTCGACGTGGAGCCAGAGGTTGAATTGGCGGGCGAGGCGCGCGCAGGCGGCGATGGGGTCCATCGCGGTGGTGGTGGTGGTGCCCGTGGTGGCGACGATGGCGCAGGGGCGGCGGCCGGCGGCGAGGTCGGCGCGAAGGGACTGTTCGAGCGCGGTGGCGTCGAGAGCCCGCTGGGCGTCGACCTTGACCTTGCGCAGGTGCTCGCGACCAAAACCGGCGAGCAGCGCGGCCTTCTCGACGGAGCTGTGCGCGTGCTCGGAGATGTAGACGACGAGCGGGGCGGTGCCTTGCGAGACGCCGTGCTGCACGCCGGCGAAGGCGCTGGTGCGCTCGCGCGCGCAGATCAGGGCGATGAGCGAGCTCGACGACGCCGTGTCCTGAATGACGCCGCGCCAGGCGCTCGAGAGGCCGACCATCTGGCGCAGCCAGTCGAGGACACGCTCCTCGAGCTCGGTCAGCGCGGGCGCGGATTGCCATGCGAGGCCGAGCACGCCGAGGCCAGTGCTCAGGTAGTCGCCGAGCACGCTCGAGAGCTCGCCGTTGGACGGGAAATAGCCGAAGAACTTGGGGTGTTGCCAGTGCGAGAGGCCGCGCAGGAGGACCTGCTCGACGTCGCGCAGCACGGCCGAGAAGTCCTCGGGTTGGTCGGGCGGTGCGCTCGGCAGCTGCGCGCGGACGGAACCGGGCTGGACCGGCGGGTGGACGGGCCGCGACGCGACGCCCGCGCGGTAGTCGGCGATCCAATCGACCACCTGGTGGCCGAATCGGCGGAATTCCTCGGGGTTCATGCGGCTCCTTGGGGTGCGCGGGATGCTAGCGCGCGCGAGTGGCAAGCTTCAAAACCCGCGTCCGTGCGCTAGATTCGCGGCCCTTCGAGCCCCTCTCCCCGACCGGAAGCGCCCCCGTGACGACCCTCAAGATCGAACCGTCGATGACCATGGAGCAGATCCTCAAGCTCGCTCCGTCCGCCCAGCGCGCGCTGTTCCAGCGTTACCACATCGGCGGGTGCTCCTCGTGCGGCTTCCAGCCGACGGACACGCTGGCGCAGGTCTGCAAGGACCACAACATCCTCGACGTGCCGGAGGTGATCCGCACGATCCAGCTGTCGGAGGAGGTCGACAACAAGGTGCAGGTGAGCCCGCTCCAGGTGAAGGCGTGGCTCGATGCGCGCGAGGACTTCTCGCTGATCGACGTGCGCACGCCCGAGGAGCTCGCCATCTCGAAGCTCGCCCAGGCCGAGCCGCTCGACTTCCAGAACCCCGGCAAGTACATGAGCCTGCCCAAGGACCGCCGCATCGTGTTCATGTGCCGCAGCGGCATGCGCTCGCTCGACGTGGCGGCCTACTTCATCGGGCACGGCTTCACGAACGTGCACTCGATGACCGGCGGCATCCTCGGCTGGAGCGAGCAGGTCGACGCGAGCGTGCCGCGCTAC
>JABWBL010000453.1 GCA_013360535.1 Planctomycetaceae bacterium | reverse complement strand
CGCTCACCAGCGCCAGCCCGTCGCGCGCGAACTCGATCCGGCCGGCGGCGTCGATGTCCTTGCGCACGTCGGAGTGGGCGAGGTCGACGACGAAGAGCTCCGCCGTCGGTGCGAGCCCCGCGAGCCAGTGGATCTCGACCTCGCGCGAGCGCAGCGTGTTGACGTCGCGCTCCGCGAGCGCCGCGATGACGAACGGCCCGGCGTCGTGCCAGACCTCGCCCACGCGCTTGAGGCGCTCGATCAGCTCCGCATCACCGCCGTGCACGACCGCGACGGGACGCAGCGGCTGCGACTCCGCCGCAGGGGCGACCTGAGCCGAGGCAAGGGCCGGAAACGCGAGCACGACGAGAGCGTGGAGGCTGGACACGGATCGATCTCCTGAGGCAAGGACGAGGACGGACGCGGGCACCGTTGCCTCCACTCTAGGGGCTGAGGCGAAACCCGGTGGGTCGGAGAGCAGCGCACTTCGCGCACGCCGAAGTTCGGTGGCTCGCTGCGGACCGCGCCGCGCCTCGGTCCCGGATTCGGAACGACGCACTGCTTGCGCGGACGAAGTGCGATCGAACTGCAACAGGAGCCCGCGAATCGGAACACGAAGTTCCTTCCGGAAAGCGGCCTTCGCACACCTCAGCATTGGGGCGAACGGCGCCACGAACCGGCGCGTACCAGTGTTGAAAAGCCTCATCCTCCCCGGGTTTTTCGTCGATCAACGGGCCACGCCGGCGCCCTTGTGAAGCCGGCGTCTTCGCCCTCCGCAGGAGCGGCGTTGCCCCCCAACCGCCCCCCCGCCTGCCGTGATGAAGCTTCAGTTCAAGTCCATCCGCACCAAGCTGTCCGTCTGGTTCCTCGCTGTCGGCGTGATCCCTGCCGTGGTCGTCGCGGCCGTGCTCTACCAGAAGTCCGAGGAACGCATCACCACCTCGACCAGTCAGGAGCTGCAGCAACTTGCCACGCAGCTTGCGGTCGACATCCACGAGGCGGTGGAGGCGCGCTGCAACGAGCTCCACCTCGTCTCGGCGACGGAAGCTGCCACGGGCCCGGCCTACGAGTTCCCGCCGGTCGCCGACCGCTTCATGCGGCAGGGCGAGGTCTATGACCTGATCTCGCTCGTCGACACGGATGGCCAGGTGGTCGCGACCAACCGCGTCGACGCCAAGGGCAAGTCGCTCGGCACCGAAGCGATCGTCGGCACCGACGTCAGCGACGAAGAATGGTTCCAGGCGGCGTGCAAGGCCGCCAGGCAGGGCCCCGGTGTCGAGCCGGTCTGGTTCGATCCCGAGAAGGACGTGCTGGCGAGTCAGGTCTACGGCGAGGAACGCCGCACGATCTGCATGTCGGTGCCGCTCTTCGACAAGGACGGCAAGTTCATCCGCGTGTGGACCATGCACGCGAGCTGGGTCGCGATCCACGCGCCGCTCGTCGAGCGCACCGAGCACGTGCTCGCCAGCAAGGGCTACGAGTTCGAGATGCAGATCCTGCGCTCCGACGGCGTCGTGATGCACGACAACGAGGAAGCGGCGGAGTTCTCGCTCAACCTCGCCGAGGCGGGCCTCGTCGCCGCCCAGAAGGCCATCGCGGGCGAGTCGGGCTACACGCAGGAGCCCAGCACGCGCACGGGCGTCGAGTACATGAACGGCTACGCGGCCTCGCTCGCCGGGGAAGACACGGCGGGCCCGACCTGGCCGTGCCTGCTGCGCGCGAAGGCCGACGACGTGCTCGCGCCGGTCGTCGCCGTGCGCAACTTCTCGCTGCTCATGATCGCGGGCATGTCGATCGGCGTGTTCGCGCTGGCGATGTGGATCTCGCGGGGCATCGCGAAGCCGATCACGCGCAGCGCGGAAGTGCTGCAGCGCGTGGCGAAGGGCGACCTGAGCGAGCTCAGCGAGCACAAGGGCGTCGATGAGGTCGGCGCCATGAGCGCGTCGCTCGACCACACGATCGTGGCGCTGCGCGACATCCTCGGCACGACCGAGAAGCTGATCGGCGCGGTCAACGAGGGCAAGCTCTCCGAGCGTTCGGACGCGACACGCTTCGACGGCGCCTACCGCCAGTTGTGCGAGTCGATCAACCGCATGCTGGACGGCGTGACCGAGCCCGCGCAGGGCACGGCCAACGCGCTCTCGCAGATCGCCGCGGGCGACCTCGAGATCCCGTCGAGCCTGGGCTTCCGCGGCGACTGGACGCGCGTCGAGGACAACCTGCACGAGACCGCGCGCGTGCTGAAGAACCTGACGGGCGAGGCGCAGATCCTGATCGGCGCCGCGCGCAGCGGCGAGCTCGACGTGCGCGCCGACGTCAACCAGTTCCACGGCGCCTACCGCGACCTGTGCGCGGGCATGAACCAGATGCTCGAGGCCGTCTCGGCACCGGTCGGCGACTGCGCGCAGGCGCTGGAGAAGCTCGCGGCCGGTGACCTCGAGCTGCGCTTCAAGGGCGCCTACCAGGGCGACTACGCCAAGATGACGCAGAGCCTCGCGCGCACCGCGGAAGTGCTCGGTCGGCTCGTCGACCAGACGCGTCGCCTGACGACCGCCGCCCAGGCGGGCCAGCTCTCGACGCGCGCCGACGCCGCGGCCTTCGCCGGCGGCTACCGCGAGCTGTGCAGCGGCATCAACCGCATGCTCGACGAGCTGCTCGGGCCCGTGAACGAAGCCATCACCGTGCTCGCGTCGGTCGCCGACCAGCGCCTCGACGTCGAGATCACCGGCTCCTTCCGCGGCGACCACGAGAAGCTCAAGAACGCCGTCAACAAGGCCGTCGCCGGCATGCGCGAGGCGCTGCTGGCGATCTCGACGCGCGCTTCGAGCCTGACGGGCTCGTCGACCTCGATGTCCGCCTCGGGCAAGCAGCTCGGCTCCGGCGCCGCGCAGACCTCGCACGAGGCCAACGTGGTGTCGAGCTCGGCCGAGCAGGTCAGCCGCAGCATCCAGTCGGTCGCAACGGCGAGCGAGCAGATGACGTCGAGCATCAAGGAGATCGCGCGCGGCGCCGAGCACGCCTCGACCGTCGCCACCAAGGCCGTCGAGCAGGCCGGCATCACGCGCACGGCGATGAAGCAGCTCGCGGCGTCGAGCGGCGAGGTCGGCGAGGTGCTCAAGCTGATCTCGGCCATCGCCTCGCAGACGCACCTGCTCGCGCTCAACGCGACGATCGAGGCCGCACGCGCCGGCGAGGCCGGACGCGGGTTCGCGGTCGTGGCCGACGAGGTCAAGAACCTCGCCAGCCAGACGCGCAAGGCGACCGAGCAGATCTCCGAGCGCATCAACGCGATCCAGGCCGACACGCTGCAGGCCTCGGGCTCGATCGAGCAGATCATCGGCACCGTGCAGGAAGTCCAGCACGCGTCCTCGATGATCGCGGGCGCCGTCGAGGAGCAGTCCGCGACGACGCGCGAGATCAGCTCCAACGTCACCGAGGCCGCCAAGGGCTCGACCGAGATCGCGCACTCGATCTCGCGCGTGGCCGAGGCCGCCAGCTCGACCGCCGGCGGCGCCGAGGAGACGCTGCGCACGGCCGACGACGTGGCCAAGCTCGCGGGCGAGCTC
>JABWBL010000452.1 GCA_013360535.1 Planctomycetaceae bacterium | reverse complement strand
CACGGCTGCCGGATGGAGCCACGGAGGAGCTGCGCGAGCTGGTGCGGCTGCGCAGCCGCACGACACAGCAGCTGGGAGATCGAGTGCGCGACCTTCATCGCCTGGTGGATCTCGGTTTCCCCGAGTTCACCAAGCACGTGAAACAGCTCGATTCCTCGCTGGCGACGACGGTCCTGCGCCAGTACCCCACGGCGCGGGCCTTCGCCGAGCTGACGCCGAAGAAGCTGGCGAAGGTCACCTACGGCGAGCAGCACCACAAGGTCGGTCTCGAACTGGCGACGGCGCTGGTCGAAGGCGCGCGCCACTCCGTGGGTGCGCACCATGGCGAGGCCTATCGCGTGCAGGTGCGTTACGCGACCCAGGACATCGACACGCTCCGTGACCGGCTCCGTGAGATCGACCAACAGATCGACAGCAAGCTCGACGACCACGAGGTCGGTCAGCTGCTGACGACGATCGATGGGATCGGCAAGACGACCGCCGCACGCTTGGTGGCCGAGCTTGGAGACCCCGCCCAATTCGACGATGCCAAGGCGCTGTGCGCCTTCGTCGGGGTGGTGCCTGGGCTGAAGCTCTCAGGAAAGAAGCGCGGTGGCCACGCGGCCATCTGTCCGATTGGTCACGCACAGCTGCGGGCGGCGCTGTGGATGCCCACGCTGGTCGCGGTACGCGTCAACCCGTGGCTCCGGAAGCACTACGAGCGCTTCCTCGCGAACGGCAAGCCTCGGAAGGTGGCGCTCGTGGCCTGCATGCACAAGCTGCTGCTGGCCGTCTACAGCGTCGCCAAGAACCGCAGGCCGTTTACGCCCAACCTGGAACCCGAGATCCCGGGAGCGCTCGCATGAAACTGCTTGATCCGGAAGACGGGATCTTACCTTCCGCGACCCGCCGGCTGGCAAGGCCACGAACCTCTCCAACGGTGTCGAGCTGACCTACCAGCCGTGATTTCGGCCTGAGCGGATCCGCTCCAACTTGGGGGCCGGTCACTGTTCGCAGTGGCCGGCCCCTTTGCGTTGCCTGAAGGTCGGGAGGCGGACGAGGGGGGTGAGCGAGCCGCGCCACGCAGCGCGACTGCGCCGAAGAGGGAACTGCAAAGCGTCCCAAGACGGTCCTAGAAAGGTCGCTCATGGAACGACCGTTGCGGAATCCCTGGCTGGTCGCGGTCTGGCCAGGCATGGGCGGCGTGGCGCAGATCGCGGGCACGTACCTCGTGCGGCAGCTGGAGATGCAGCCCTTGGTCGAGCTCGACACGCAGGGCTTCTTCGATCAGGTCTCGATCAGCGTGCAGAACGGGCTGGTGCAGCCGCCGGAGCGGCCGCGCAGCGTGTTCTACGTGTGGCGCAATCCGGGTGAGGGACGCGATCTGGTCGTGCTGCTCGGGGATCGCCAGCCGAACGTCGACGGCGCGCGCTACTGCCAGGCGCTGCTCGAACTGGCGGAAAAGCACGGCATCGAGCGGGTGTACACGTTCGCGGCGATGGCGACTCCGATCCACCCGGCCGCGGAACCGCGCGTGTTCGCCGCGGCGACGAGTCCGGAGTGTGCGAGCGAGCTCGAGGGCGCGGGCGCGACGCGCATGCGTGACGGCGAGGTGACGGGCCTGAACGGCGTGTTCGTGTCGGTCGCGGCGGAACGCGGGCTCTCCGGCGCCTGCCTGCTCGGCGAGTTCCCGTTCTTCGCGGCCACGGTGCCCAATCCGAAGGCCTCCGTCGCCGTGCTGCGCGTGTTCGCGCAGCTTGCGGGCATCGCGGTGCCGCTCGCCGAGCTCGTCGCCGACGCGCGCAAGTTCGAGCGTGGGCTGATCGAGCACCTCGAGAGCCTGCAGAAGGCGGCGCGGCTCGCCGCGTCCCGCGAGGAACGCGAGGAGGCGGACGAAGAAGGCGACGCGGACGAAAGTCCGGCCGAAGAATTCGGCGCACCGCAGGCTGGGCCCTCGAAGGGCGTGCTGCGGCGCATCGAGGCGCTGTTCAAGCTCGCCAAGGGCGACCGCTCGCGCGCGCTCGAGCTCAAGACCGAGCTCGACCGCCACGGGCTGTTCCGCGACTACGAGGACCGCTTCCTCGACCTGTTCAAGCAGGCGAACTAGCCGTCGCGAGGTGCGCACGGTCGAGCTCGAGCAGGAGCCCGACGTACGTGCGGTCGTTGATGCGTCCACCGTCGCGCAGCGTGAGCAACGCGCGCCGCTGGGCTTCGACGACCTCGCGGCGCACGTCCTGCGACACGTCAAGGCGCGAACGCGCCGCCTTGCGCGCCGCCTCGTCCTTGTCCTCGAGCGTCTTCAGCTCGTCCGCCATCAGCTCGCGCCAGTGGTGCACCGACAGCGGGCAGCTCGTCTCGCTGCAGTAGGCGTCGAGCCGCGAAATTCCCGCGGAAAGCAGCGCCTCGCGCGCGGCCCGGACCTCGGCCGCCGAGTCCTCCTCGCCGCGGATGCCGAGCCACTCGATCAAGGGCTGCAGCGTGAGGCCTTGCACGAGCAACGTGGTGAGCACGACGACCAGCGTGCAGGCGACGATCTCCGCTCGCCCGGGGAACGGCGTGCCGTCGGGCAGGGACAGCGGCAACGCGAGCGCCGCCGCGAGCGAAACGACACCGCGCACGCCGGCCCACGACACGACGACGACGCCCTTCGCCGGCGGATAACCGCCTTCGCGCTTGCGCAGGCGCGGCGAGAAGAGGAGCGGCAGGTACGCTCCCGGCACGCACCATCCGATGCGCGTGACGACGACGACGAGCGTGATCAGGAGCCCGGCGATCAGCCACTCCGGACGCGCCTCGAGCGCGAGCGGCGCCGAGAAGCCGACCAGCAGGAAGCACAGGCCGTTCAGGAGGAACGTGAGCTTGTCCCACGACGAATACAGCTCGAAGCGCGTGTCGCCGTCGAGCGAATGGATGCGCCACGCGACAACGAAACCCGCGACGACGACCGCGAGCACGCCCGAGCCGCCGAGCATGTCGGCGACCGCGTAGGCGACGTAAGGCGAGAGCAGCGAGAGCGTGAACAGCGTGCGCACCTCGCGGAACCACAGGTTGAGCCGCGCGAACACGATGCCGATCACGAGGCCCGACAGCACGCCGAGGCCCGTGACGCGCGCGAAGGACAGCCCCGCGATGGCGGGATCGAAGCTGCCGTGCAGCACGACCGCGATGCCGACCTGCACGCCGACGAGGCCGGTCGCGTCGTTGACGAGGCTCTCGCCGCCGAGGATCGCGGTGATGCGCCGCGGCACGTGCAGGCGCTCGATCACGGCCTGCACCGCGACGGTGTCGGTCGGCGAGAGCACGGCGCCGAGGAGCAGGCACGAGGCGACGCTCATCTGCGGCAACAACTCGTGCGCCGCGAGGCCGACGGTGACGATCGTGGTGAGCACGAGCCCGATGGCGAGCATCGAGATCGGCCGCAGCCAGCGCTTGAAGTCGATCCACGAGGTCTGGAACGCGTCCGCGTACAGGAGCGGCGGCAGGAACGCGACAAGGATCAGCTCGGGGTCGAGCTCGATCTCCGGCACACCCGGCGTCAGCGCCGCGAGCACGCCGATCAGCGCGAGCAGGGCCG
>JABWBL010000451.1 GCA_013360535.1 Planctomycetaceae bacterium | reverse complement strand
CTCGCTCGCCTTGACGTGGACGAGGCCGAGCGCGGTGTTGTCGAGCTCGTGCTGGACCTTGTTCTCGACAGCGAAGAGCTCCGCGTTCGTCATCGCGCTCGCGAGCGTCACGCCGAGGCCGGCGTCGAAGCTGTTGCCGAGCGCGGCGACGTCGACGCTGACGGGAGCGCGCGTCGTGGCGCTGGAACCGGAGAGGCCGGCCCAGACCGGGTCACCGCTGGTGCTGCCCGTGCTCGCGTTGAGCGACACGAACGTCGCGTTGTCGGCGGCAAACGTGTTGCCCGTGACGCTGACGCCGCTCGCGGCGAAGCTCGAGACCGAGTCGGAGTTGGCGAGCTCGAGCGCGATGCCGGCCTGACCGAGCGCCGCGTTGCCGTTGAACGTGTTGCCCGTCACCGAGATGCCCGTCAGCGCGAGCGCCGCGTAGGGAGCGGCCGCGTTCGTGCGCTGCTTGGTGTCGAAGCGCGCCGAGCGGAAGCCCGTGGCGCCGACGGCCGGCGTGAAGACGTTGTTGGCGACGTTGAGGTTCTGGCCGCGGCCGCTGAACAGGCCGAAGTTCGTGAAGCCCGCGAACGTGTTGCCGGTGATGTCGAGCGTGACGCCGGCGAACTGGAGGTTCTTGAGCTCGAGCAGCGCGAACTCGCTGCCGGGACCGTTGGCGTTCGAGGGCCCGCAGAGGTTGCCCGAGAACGAGTGCGTGCCGGCGAAGGCGGTGCTGTTGATCTCGGTGACGCCGTCGAGCGTGTTGTTGTCGAAGTTGAGGATGCCGCCGGTGACGTCACCGACCTGGAAGCTGTACACGCCGCTGGCGGTGTTGCCGGTCCACGAGCCGTGCGTGTACCACGTGCGGACGCCACGGCCGAGGGGCGAGGTGCCCGAGTGCGTGAACGTGTTGCCGGTCAGCGTGACGTTGGCGGTGCCGGAGGCGCTCAGCGAGGCGAGCTGCAGGCCGAAGCTGTTGAAGATCGAGACGCCGGTCGTCGCGGTGCTCTGGACGAGGCAGTCCTTGACGAGCAGGCCGTCGTAGGTCGAGGGCGTGGGGGCGACGATGCCCGACTTGGGCGAGCCGCTCGTGGCGCCCGTGCCGTCGAAGTCGACTTGCAGGTTCTCGAGCGTGACGTTCGTCGCGGCGACGAGGATCACCTGCGCTCCCGTGCCGACGATCACCGGCCGCGTGGCCGGGAAGCCCGAGTTGCCGACGAGCGAGAGCGTCTTGTTGACGATCACGTTCTCGGTGTAGGTGCCGGCGCCGATGTCGAGCACGTCCCCGGGGTTGGCGGCGTTGATCGCGCCCTGGATCGTGCAGAAGTACAGGCCCTGCGTGACGTTGAAGACCGGTGCGACCGGCGGGTTGTCGATCGTGCCGTCGCAGTCCTCGTCGATGCCGGTGTTGCAGACGTCGAGCGCACCGGGGTTGATCGAGGAGTTGCCGTCGTCGCAGTCACCGCCGTTGGCGACGTAGCCCGACGGCTGCGTGCAGCTCTGCACGCTCGACGAGGTGAGGCCGTAGCCGTCGTTGTCCGCGTCGAGGTACCACAGCGAAGCGCTGGAGTTGGTGTTGCCCGAGTTGCGCGGGCTCGGTGTCGCCGTCGTGAAGTCCGCGGAGTTGCTGTTGGTGTCCGTGCAGCCGAAGTTGCCGCGCAGCGCCGCGGTCGTCGCCCCGAGCGACGCCGTGGGGCCCGCGCCCTCGAAGCAGTTCGTGCCCGATCCGTAGCCGACGAAGTCGACGAGCGAACCTCCCGTGGGGCACACGCCGGTGAGCGTCGCGGTGCTCGAGCTGAGCGCGACCTTGCCAGCGGTCGCCGCCATGGCCTGCGCGCCGTTCACGTCGACCGCCGGAAGCGTGGCGCCGTTCGCGCCCGACGACATGCCGACGAGGTAGTAGCCATTCGCGGGGATCGAGCCAGCGAGGTTCGTGACCGACCACGTGTTGCCCGTCGACGACGCGTACTGCACCGACCAGCCCGAGAGCGACACGGGCGCGCTCGTCGTGTTGTAGAGCTCGACGAAGTCCCGGTTGTACGTCGCGCCGGAGTTGCCACCCGCGCCATACACCTGGCTGATCACGACTTGCGCTTCAGCCTGGGAGCTGAAGAACGCGACGAGGGCCGTGGCCGTCGAGAGAACGCGACCGACCGTTCCGTTGAGGGACGAGAAGAGCGAAGAGCAGAGCGACATGAGGGACTCCATTCGGGGCAATCGGGCTGTCAGGCCTGCCACCGCTGGCTCGCGGTTCCGCTCCGCAGGGAGCACGAAAACTCCGGAAAAAGCCGGAGAAATCGCACGTTTGTGGAGCGAATGCGGACGACGTCGGGGGGCAACGCCGCGCGAGGGGAAGTGGGGGAAGGCGAGTCGTTTCGGGGGCCCTTCGTCCCCGGGAGTGGGCGGCGAGAGGGCGCGAACTCCCGTGAAGATGCCCACGTTTGCGCTGGCCGTCTAGGGGGGCTCTGTACGAATTTTCATTTTCGCGAAGGGCCGAGCGGCGCGCGCGGAAGGGGCGCGAGTGCGTTCGCGCGGCTGCGTTGCGCGTCGATTTCGCTCGCGGCCCGCATGCGCAAGTCGCGATTCGAAGCGCACTTGCGTCGGCATCCCAAACGCGAGGCTGACGCGCGGGGACGGTGCTCGCGACACGTGTTGCGCGCGGTTTTGGCGCCCGCTCGTCGCAACCGAATCTTGTCGGGGAATCTTCAGCCGCGCTGCAACGCGCGCCGGACTCGCAGCCATGCGAAGGCCACGAATGCGACCAACACGAGTACGGATGCCGCGAGCACCAGTGGGTCGGTGAGCAGTCGCTCCCACTGGTTTCCGAGGAATACCGCCACCGCCGCATAGGTGAGTACGGCGAAAGCCGCACCCGCGGCCACCGCGGAGAAACTCGCGACGCGACTGAGTCCGACCATGCGCGCGACGAGCGTGCCCGTGACGGCGCCCGAGCCGGGAATCGGCAGGAACACGAGCACCGTGATGCCCCAGAACGCGAGCCGTCGCAGCCCGGGATACTCGAGCAGCGTCTTGCCCGCACGTGCGTTCGCGTCGGCGAGCGCCTTGCCCGCGAACGGCAGGCGCTCGAAGCTCGCGAGTCCCGCGAGCAGCGCGCACGACACCCACAGGTCGATCACCCACGCGATCAGCCCGAGCTCCCACGGGTTGAAGCGCAGGTCCTCGATGTTGCCACCGAAGATCGAGAGCTTCGTGACGAACACCGTGCTCGCCGCGACGGCGAGCGAACCGAAGGCCGACCAGCCGTGCAGCGCGACGTAGCTCACGATCGCCGCGAGCGACGCCACGGCCACCGCGAGCGCGATCCAGCGGAAGCGGCGCGTGTCCCGGTCGAGTGCTGTGGCGTCCATCGAAACCTCCAACGTAACGCGGGCGAGCGGCACATGCACGCGCGCACGCTACGCTGCGCCGCTCGATGCAGCTCCCCGATGCGAAGGCGCTCGGCGCGCACGGTGAACTCGTGCCCGGCCCGCCGTGGATCTTCGGCTTGCGCGGCACTCCGCGCGAGGCACCGGAGAACACGCTCGCCAGCCTGCGCGCTGCGCTCGCGCTCGGTCTC
>JABWBL010000450.1 GCA_013360535.1 Planctomycetaceae bacterium | reverse complement strand
AGGCCGCGCTCGCGGCCGACCCCGGTCACGTCGACGCGCAGGCGACGCTGGTCGCGATCGCGCGCCAGGAACGCACGCCGCGTCCGTTCGGAGCGCGCTCGGGTGACGTCCCGATGGCCGAGACTCCGTCGAACACGCCGGAAAACCCGTCGAAACCTGCGGATTCCGGCGACTCGGACCCGAAGGGGACGGGCGCGGAGCCCGCTCCGCAGCAGGGCGAGGCGACCGCCCCTGTGCAGCCGCCGAACATCGATCCGATCCTCAACGCCCTCGAGCGCATGCTGCGGCTCCCGATCTCCTCGACGCGCGAGAAGCCGAACGAGCCGCAGAAACCTGCCGAAAAGCCGGACGAGAAGCCGAAGGACGGCCAGTAGGCGTCAGCGCGTGAGCAGCACGCGGCCGTCGAGGCTCGCGGGAACCGGCAGGCCCGCGAGCTCGAGCAGTGTCGGCAGCGCGTCGATCGACGAAGCCTCGCGGAAGTCGCGGCCCGCTTCGACGCCCGCTCCGAGGAACACGAGCGGAATGCGTCGGTCGTAGTCGTAGGGCGTGCCGTGGGTCGTGCCGGAGGCGTTGCCCGGAAGGCACCACGGCTTCTGCAGCGTCACGACGTCGCTGGAGCGCTCTTCGTCGAAGGAGTTCGCTTCCATCGCGATCAGCCCGTCGGGCGCGGGCGCGCCGTCGCGTGCGATCGCCTTGAGCTCGTCCCACGTCACCGCGTGCGCGAGCCACGTGCCGCCGTTCGCGCGCAAGGCTTCCGCGTAGAACGCGCGCACCTCGCGCGGATCGACCTTCGCCGCCGCCATCGCGCTCGGGCTGAGCCGCAGGCCGCGCCAATTCGCCGCGAGGCAGAAATCCTGCCCAAAACGCTGGACGGCGGCGTTGCGCGCGGCCGTGAACGTGTCGCCGATTTCCTTGCCCGAGAGCCGTCGCGACGCATACCCGCGTGCGGCGAGCGTCTCCGGCAGCTCGAGCACTCCGTGGTCCGCCGACAACGACGCGATCCAGCGTCCCTTGCCTACGCGCGCGTCGAGCGCGTCAAACACGCGGCCGAGCTCGCGATCCGCGCGCAACAGCACGTCCGTGACCTCGACCGAAGTCGGCCCGTAGGCGTGACCGACGGTGTCGCACGACGAGAGGCTGAGCGCGAGCAGGTCCGGCACTTCGTCCTGACCGAACGGCAATGCCTCGAGCGCCGCGAGCGCCAGGTCGCACACCATCACGTCACCCGCCGGGCCGTCGTAGACCCACGACGCGAGCCGCTCGAGCCCTTTTTCGTCGAGCCCAGCCCCACGCGGCGGCACGGAGTGCGGGAAGGTGCGCTGCTGGGACTTGCCCGGTTCGCCCTCGCGGTCGTCGGGCGCCGTGCCGGAACCCTCGAAGTTTCCGGGCAATTCGGCGTTCCAGCCGCCCGCGAACGGCAAGCGCTCCTGCCAGCCTGCGTTGCTCGCCCGCACCCAGGCCGGAAGTTCCGTGCCGTACCAGCTCGACGACTGGAACCCGCCGCGCTGCTTGTTCCACCACAGCGCGAGGTCCGCCTTGCGTCCGGTCAGGCCGATCGACGATCGATCCTTCGAGCTGATCGCCAGCGTCAACGCCTCGCGCGAGTGCGCCTCGAAACGATCCGCCGCGCCGTCGCAGCGCAGGTTGCGCGGGGACGAAGCACGCGACTCGCCGACGCCCGCATCGGTCAGCGCTCGCGAGTCGCGATCGCCGAAGCAGTACAGCGAGTCGCGCGAATCCGCCGCGAACCAGTCGTTCGAGATGATGCCGTTCGTGCGCGGCAGGCAACCGGTTCCGTAGGCCGCGTGTCCCGGACCCGTCTCGGTGTCTCCGTAACGAAGCGCGGCACGCGGAAACACGCGGCCGGCATGCGCAAAGCGCCCAAGGCCGCCGTGCAGCCACGGCGCGAGCCTGTCGAGCTGCTCCGGAATCATCTGGTCGACCGACACCATCACCACGAGCCGCACCGGCTCCGGCTTGGGCTTCGTCGCCGCGACGTCCTGCGCCGCGAGCGCGGCCAGCGCACACGCGAGCATCAGGGCTCGATCCCCAGCGCCTTGAGACGGTTGTAGAACGTGCGCCGCGGGATGCCGAGGATCTTCGCGGCCTCACCGCGCTTGCCGCCGGTGAGCTCGAGCGTCGCGCGGATCAGCTCCGCCTCAACGTCCTCCATGCGCCGCCCGACCAGCCCGCGCACGCCCGCCTGCGCGGCGACACGCGGCGCCTTCGACAGGTGCGACACCAGCTCGGGCCCGAGCACGTCGCCGCCGAGCGCGTACATGCGCGTGATCTCGTTCTGCAGCTCGCGCACGTTGCCCGGCCAGTCGTGGCTCATCAGCCGCTCGAGGCATTCGCGCGAGAGCTGCGGCCGCGTACGTCCGGAAGCCTTGTTTTCCTCGTGCAGGCGCGTGAGGAACGCGTCGACAAGCACGGGAATGTCCTCGCGCCGCTCGCGCAGCGGCGGCACCTCGACCTGCACGACCTTGAGGCGGTAGTAGAGGTCCTCGCGGAAACGCCCCGCGGCGACTTCGCGTGCGAGATCGCGGTGCGTCGCGCTCACGACGCGCACGTCGACGGGAATCTCCTCGTTGCCACCGACGCGACGCAGGCGCTTTTCCTGCAGCACGCGCAGCAGCTTCGCCTGCAGCGCGAGGCTCATCTCGCCGATCTCGTCGAGGAACAGCACGCCGCCCTGGCACGACTCGATCAGGCCCGGCCGATCCTTCACCGCGCCCGTGTACGCGCCCTTCACGGCGCCGAACAGCTCGCTCTCGAGCAGGCCTTCCGCGATCGCACCGCAGTTGACGCCGACAAACGGCTTGTCGCGCCGCGGACCGTTCTCGTGCAGCGCACGCCCGACCAGTTCCTTGCCGGTGCCGCTCTCGCCGTACAGGAGCACGGGGAAATCGCCGTCGGTGATGCGGTCGACGACCGTGAGCATCGCCGTGATCGCGCGCCCGCGGCCGAGGATCGAGGCGTACTTGTGGCGCAGCTCGAGCCCCGACGGAACGAAACCTTCCGAGAGCGAGTCCAGCGCCTTCGCTTGCTCCGCGAGCGCGCCCTTCAGCTCCTCGTTGGCGACCTCGAGGCTGCGCATCACGCGCGCGTTCTCCTCGAGCAGCCGCACGCGCTCGAGGCTGAGCGCCGCCTGATCCGCGAAGGCCTCGAGCAGCTCCTGCGCCGCATCGTCGAACTGGCCCTGCGCGAAACGGTTGTCGACGTACAGGCAGCCGCGCACCTCGTCACCGACGCGCATCGGCACGCACAGCACGCTGCGCAGCTTGAGGTCGGTCACCGACTGGCGCGGGTTGAGTGCATCGTCGTTGACTGCGTCGTCGGAACGGAACGCGACGCCCGACTCGAGCACCTGCGACGTGATCGAGCGCGACACCTTGCGCAGCGCCTTCTTCACGTTCTCGCGATCGATGTTGCGCGCGGCGACGACCTCCCAGCCCGGAGGCGCGTCCCCGTCGCCCACGCTCTCGGCCCGCTGCGCCAGCGCGATCGACGTGCCGGCCCGCACGATCAGGAAGCCGCGCTCGGCCCCCGCGATCTCGATCGCC
>JABWBL010000449.1 GCA_013360535.1 Planctomycetaceae bacterium | reverse complement strand
ATTGATCGGAATGTCATGAGTCCTCCTGAGAAGCATTGCATGAGAAGCAGAGTTGACACCTGGGCAGATCCTGCAGCGGGCATGCGCCGGCTGCTCGTCATCAACTGGCTCTTCTCGATGTCGTGGGACGTGCACGCGTTCGCGGTGCCGCTGCTCGGGCTGGGCTGGCTTCCCTGGGGCGAACCGCTGTGGATCGTGCTCGCGCAGTCCGCGGGGGCGCTTGCGGGCTGGCTGCTCGCGCGCGCCTTGCCGGGCTTCGCGCGGCTGTTCGTGAGCGAGGAGCGTGCGACGCACGTGGCGAACGAGCAGGCCCTGCAGGAGTTCACGACCCTCGGCCTGCACCGCACGGCCGCCGAGAGTGGCGTGCTGATCTTCGTCAGCCTGCTCGAGCGGCGCGTGGTCGTGCTCGGCGACCGCGGGATCGATGCGAAGGTCGGCGTGGAGCACTGGAAGAAGGTCGACGAGGCCGTTCTCGCCGGCATTCGCGGGGGCTCGCTGCGGCAGGGGCTGGTCGACGGAATCGGCGCCGCCGGTGAGGTGCTCGCCTTGCACTTCCCGTCGCCCGGCGGCGGTCGCAACGAGCTTCCCGACCGCGTCGTCGTGCGCGCGAGCTGAGCGGCGGGGCTTGAGGCCCGTGCTATCTTTCGCGGCGTGGAAACCCAGCCCGATTACGCCGTCGTCGCCCAAGGCGACATGCACCTCCTGCGCGAGGTGCAGACCGTGCTCAAGCGCAGCGGCATCGAAGCGCGCATGATCTCCCCTCCGGGCGGTTGCGGCTCCGGCGGCGGGTGAAGCTCGACGCTCTGGCTCGCGGTCGCGAGCCACGAAGGTCCGACGGCGGCGAAGCTCGTGTTCGACCACTGGGGTCGCGAGCTCGACCCCGACTCGCTCCAGCGCGCGATGGGCGCCATCGATCTCGACGCGGCGGAAGGTGGCTGCCCGGCCTGCGGCGCGCGCTTCCCTACGACGGCGAAGCGCTGCCCGGAGTGCGGGCTGCGCTTCGGCTGAGAGGCCGCAAGGCAGCGAGGGCTCCGCGGAGCCCGGCTGCGCCCGATCAGACGCTGAGTTTCAGCGAGAAGGCGACGAACGGCGCCGGGTCGACCTCGAGCTCCGACTGCTTCGCGCCGTCGCGGTCGAGGGTCGAGAGCTCGCGCCACAGGTTCAGGCCGCCGAAGAGCTCGACTTCGAAGCCGTCGCCGCCGCGGCGCGAGACGCCGACGCCCGCGCGGATCTCCTCGTCCCGGAAGACGCCGCTGGGCAGCGGGTTGTTGTCGTTGAGGCGGAACTGGCGCAGCTGGTACTCGGCGCGGCCGAACAGGCTCCAGGCCTCGTCGAGCGCGAGCCGCCCCTCGAGCGTCGTCCCGCGCGCCTCGAAGCTCAGGCGGTCGGTGGCCTGCCACTTGAGGCCGAGGAACGGCCAGATCCACGGGTCGTCCTCGAGGCGCGAGAGCACCGCGATGCCGACGTCGACCGCCAGATCCTTGCTCGCGACGTAGTGCACGCCGCCGACGCCGCCGGCGACCAGCGCGTCGCGCGGGCTGGCCTCGTCCTCGCCGCCGAGCGCGAGCTCGAACCCCGCGAACCAGCCGGCGCCTTCGGTCGGGGGCGTTCGGACCACGCCGGACACGCTCGCGCGGTACAGGTCGTTGAAGGGCTTCGAGTTGCCGGGGACGAGCTGGTTGGCACCGCCGAAGTTGTAGAACCAGGCCTCGGTCGAGACCGAGAAGGCGGCGAGGCGCTCGTCGGCGAGGCGCGAGCCGAACAGCACCTGCCAGCCGCCGCGCTGCGTCGCGACGTCGCCGCCGCCGTCGAGGTTCGAGGAGGCGCTCGCTTCACCGAAGGCGCGCGCGTCGAAGAAGGAGCGCGGGCGCGGGGCGCTGGCGGCCTTCTCGAGCTCTTCCATGTAGCTCGAGGCCACCGTGGCGGTCGGACCGGCGGCTCCGGCGAAAGCATCGGGCACGGCCGGCAGCGGGCGGAAGGCGTTCTGCGCGAGGGCCGGGGCGGCGAGGAGCAGGCAGGTGGTGAAGGTCGAGGTGAGGCGCAAGTTTGGAAGGTCGCGTTCGGGACTGCGGCGACCGTTCCGTGGTTGGAGGAGCTCGCCCCTCCTCGGTCGCCACCGAACCGTACCCCGGCCTCGCGCGGGGCGCGGTCGAGCCGCGGCTCCAGCTTGAGCCCGGCTCTCCAGAAATCCCGCCGACCCGGAAAACCCTTCCGTCAGCTCGGGAGACCGCCGTCCTTGGCCGGGCGCACGAGCGCCGGCGTCGCGACAAGGTTGCGCGCGTTGTAGTGCGTGCAGGTCGGGCACTTGTGGTAGTGCTCGCGTTGCCGCTTCTGGCACTCGGCCACGGTGATGGTCGAGGCCATCAGCGCGACGAGACCGTCGGTGCGCGTCGGGCAGACCTGCATCCCCGGGGGCGTCTGGAGTTCGCCTGCGTCAGCCATCAGGGCGCTCCTTGCATCGTGACAACCGGCGGGTGCGGGTTCATGGGCGGCATTCTGAGCGCATCCGGGTCCCGGCCGCAAGGGCGGATCAGTGCGAAGCTGTGAGCGCAGCCCTCAAACGCTGCATCGATTCCTGGGCAGCCCATGCCCCTCGGTGGCTATCGCGCGACAGCTCCACAGCCGCCATTCCGTCGTAACCGACTTCCACCAGAGCGTTTAGGACGTCGGGCAGGTTCAGCACGCCGGTCCCGAAGAGCTGGTGCTCGTGCACGCCCGCCGGACAGTCGTCGAGGTGCACGTGGCACAGGCGCGGAGCGAGCGCGCGGATCGACTCGGAGACCGGCAGGTCGCCGGTGACGACGCAGTGACCGACGTCGAGGCACAGACCAAGCTCGTCGCCGTCGCTGCCGAGGCGCTCGAGCAGCTCGAGGTAACCCGCGGGCCGCTCGACGAACATCCCCGGCTCGGGTTCGAAGGCCACGCGCACGCCACGCTTGGCGCCGTGTTCGAGCACGCGCCGCAGGCCGTCGATCAGCCGCTGCCAGACCTCCTCGGGTGGCTTGCCCTCGTCGCGTCGGTCCGCGACCGCGCCGGCGGGGTCAGCACCCGACCAAAGCGACACCACGCCGGCGTCGAGCTCGGCCGCAAGGTCGATCGAGCGTTCGAGGAACCGCACCCGGCGCAGGCGTTGCTCCGGGTCGGGGTCGAGCAGGGTCGGCCAGTGCTTGCGAAACGGGTCGAGCAGGTAGCGCGCGCCGGTTTCGACCGCGAGCTCGAGGCCGAGCTCCTCCGACCAGCGGCGCACGTCCTCGACCAGACGCGGCGACGGGTCGAGCGGATCGAGCTGGCCCGCGTCCGGGGTGATCGCCACCCCTTCGTACCCCAGCTCCGCCAGGAGCCGCAGGGCGTCGAGCAGCCGGTGGTGGGCGAGCCCGTTGGTGTTGTAGCCGAGCCGGAACACGCTGCGACCAGTCTAGCTCGCGCGCCTCAGCGCCGCGGGGCCGTCCAGCCGCCGCCGAGCCGCTTCACCAGCATCCGGTCCGCCGTGCGCGGCGCGAGCAGGCTCAACAGCGCGATCATCCGCCACTTCCACGCCAGCCAGACCTCCGGCTGCGGCTCGCGGTCG
>JABWBL010000448.1 GCA_013360535.1 Planctomycetaceae bacterium | reverse complement strand
GGGCGGTTGGTCGTGATCGGCGCCGTGTCTGTGCAAAGCACCTAGTCGGTCACGAACCGACCCGCCCGTACCTGTTTTCTCGTGAATAGTGCGGGTTAGTCTGCCCGGCACCGCAGGCCTACGGGCCCGTGTGCACGCCCAACGAGCCCGCGAGGCTGATCCAGGCGCCGACGGACCTGGGGGACGCGTTCCCCAGATGGCCTCCGTCGAATCCGCGAGGCCCGAACCGGTCGTGCGTGTACCCGGCGCGGGGGGTAACGCGCGTCCACGCCGGTGCTCCGCGGCTGCAGCGGAGCGCGTGGGTCGCGTACGATGGTCGCCCATGGCGGAACGTGACCACGCGCGCACCCAGCGGCTCCTCGAGCGCATCGAGCACGGCGACCTCGAGGCGCGGCAGGAGCTGATGCCGCTCCTGTATGAGGAGCTGCGGAGCACCGCGCGTTCGCTGATGGCACGCCAACGACTCGACCACACACTTCAGACGACGGCGCTGGTTCACGAGGCCTATCTGAGGCTCGGATCAGGCGTCGACGTTCCTCAACACCCGCGGCAGTTCGCCGCGCTGGCCGCGACGGCGATGCGCTCGGTGCTGATGGACTACGCTCGCGCTTCGCGCACGCTCAAGCGCGACGGCCAGCAACACTCCGATTTCGTGCTCGAGCAGGTCGCGGCTCCGGGAGCAGGAGAGCACTCGCTGATCGAAGTCGCCGAAGCTATCGAAGAACTCAACAAGATCGACCCGGAGCTGGCGCGCATCGCCGAGCTGCGCATCTTCGGCGGCCTGGAGCACGAGGAGATCGCGGACGCCTTGGGCTGCAGCCTGCGCACCTTGGAGCGCCGTTGGCGGCTGGCGCGCGCCCTGCTCGAGCGCATGATCGAGGGCGTGTGAGGATCGTGCGGCCATGGAGCAGGGCAACGACAAAGTCCACCGGCGGTTCATCGAGGCCCTCGACGTCCCGCGCGACCAGCGCGCGGCTTGGGTCGCGGCGCAGAGCCTGTCGCCGGAGGAGCGCGAGCTCCTGATCGACCTGCTTGCGCGGGACGACCGCCAGCAGGGCCAGACCGCGGTCTTCGACTCGGGCGCGCTAGGCCAGCGGGTCGATGCGGCGCTGCTGCAAGCTCTGGTCGGAACGACCATCGGCGATTGCGTGCTCGAGCGCCCGATCGCAGCGGGCGGCATGGGGCTGGTGTTCGAGGCCACGCAGCAGCACCCGCGGCGGCGCGTCGCGGTCAAGGTGCTGCGCACCGACAAGCTCGAGCGCGGCCGCGCGCGTTTCGAGGAGGAGGTGCAGCTGCTGGCGCGCCTGACGCACCCCAACATCGCGCGGATCTACGCCGCCGGGGTGTGCCGTACGGAGCTCGCGGGCGGCACGCACGACCTGCCGTACTACACGATGGAGTTCGTTCCCGGCGCGCGCACGGTGCTGGCTTACTCTGCCGACGAGCACCTGAATCTGCGGGCGCGCGTGGCGCTGTTCGTGCCGATCTGCGCGGCCGTGCACCATGGCCACCAACGCGGGATCGTGCACCGCGACCTCAAGCCCGACAATATCCTGGTCACAGGCGATGGCATTCCCAAGGTGATCGACTTCGGCATCGCACGCAGCACGCGGCTGGCGCGCGAGCAGGTCACGCGGACGGGCGAGCTGTTGGGGACGGTGGCCTACCTCAGCCCGGAGCAGGTGCTCGACGCACAGTCTGCGGATGTGCGCTCGGACCTGTACGCGCTGGGGGTCGTGCTGTTCGAGCTGCTGACGGGACGGTCGCCGTATCGGCGTGCGACTACGTTGCCCGAGCTCCTGCACGCGATCGCCAACGAGGAGCCGCGTCGGCCCTCGCAGCTTGCGCCGCAGGTCGCGGGCGACCTAGAGTGGATCCTGCTGCGCTGCCTCGCCAAGGACCCGAACGCGCGCTACGCCGGTGCGGACGACCTGCAGGCGGAGCTCCAGCGCTTCCTGGAGTTCCGGCCGGTGCTCGCGGGACCGCCGGGACTGGTGTATCGCTTCCGGAAGTTCGCGCGCCGCAGCCCGGGAGCCGTCGTGGCCTCAGGGTTCGCGGCGCTGTCGCTCGGAGTGGGAGGCGTGGCCGCCGCTCACGGATACCTAGATGCCGTGGAAGCTCGGGAATTGGCCGAGCGGCGCCGCAGCGAGAGCGAGCACCAACTCGCGCGCCGCCAGTCGGCCTACGAGTTCCTCGCCGGCCTGCTCAGCCTGACCGGGGAGAAGAACGACCCCAATCTCAGGGTCCGCGACTTGCTCGACAGCGCGACCGAGCGGCTCGCGACGCAGCACGAGGACGACCCGGAGCTGCGGGCCGAGCTCTACACGGCGATCGGCGGGTCGTACCACAACCTCGGCCTCGTGAGTAGCGCCACGGAAGTGCTCGAACGTTCCTGGCGCATCTGGCAGCAGGCCGAGGGTGACGACGACCTCCGCACGCGCGGCGCCTTGCGCGACTACGCCATGGCCGCGGGCCGCGTGGCCGATCTGTACGGCGTCGAGCGGCTGGCGGAGGACGCCGAGCGTGCGCGGCTGGCCGGGGCCCACGACGAGTGGCTATGGACGCTTCAGCAGATCACGGTGCAGCACCTGATGGCAGGTCGGCGCGAAGAAGCGCTGAATGCCTGTGACGAGATCCTGAAGGGACCGCTCGCGGTGCGGGACCACGCCGTGATCCGGGCGCGCGTGTTGCGCGATCGCGGCCACGCTCTGGCGATGCTCTCGCGGCGCGAGGAGGCCGTCGCGGAGATGGCGCACGCCGAGGCCTTGTTCGACGGGGCCGGCGTGCCGATGGACGTCGACAGCACGCGCACGGCGCGCGCGGTGGTCTTGATCGGAATGGGCCGCAACGATGAGGCCAGCCAGCTGCTCGAGCTGAGCCACGCCTACCGGGTCGAGAACTACGGGCTGAATGCGGCGAGCACCGCCCACGTCGCGGTCAACCTCGCGAGCGCCTGCATTGTGGCGAACCCCGCGCGCGCGCGGGAGTTGTTGGAGCAGGTACTGGCTCACGCCGTCGAGCTCGGCGCCGACCACCGCTTCGCGCGCGCCGCCCAGCGCAAGCTCAGCGAGCTGCTCGCGCGCAGCTTCGGCGAATCCGCGCGCGCGCGGGAACTGCTGCTCGACCTGGAGCGCCGGGAACATGCGCTCGAGCCTGTGCCGCGCTGGGATCTGGGGATGACGCTCGCCCAGCTTGCTGCGCTGGATTACCTCGATCTGAGCTACGCGCAGGCGGCAGCGGGCTATCAGCTCGCGCTCGACCAGCTCGCTCAGGTGCAGCCCGAGCTCCACCCCGACCGCTGCCGCGTGCGGGCGAGCCTGCTGCTCTGCCGGCTGGAGTTCGACGATCCACTGACCTTCGCCGCCCTGCTGCCTTCCGCTCGGGCGGACCACGAAGCCGTCGTGGGGTTGAGCGAGCGTGTCCACACGGGCTCGGCGCTGGGCGCGCTGCTCGTCGAACTGGGGGACGAAGCGGAAGCGCGCCGGGTGCTCAGCGAGGCGTCCGAGCTCGCGGCGGGGCAGCGTGTCCGGCTCGCGCCGCGCGTACTGGCCGCGATCGAGCGGCTTGGGAT
>JABWBL010000447.1 GCA_013360535.1 Planctomycetaceae bacterium | reverse complement strand
CGCGCGCAGGTGGCGGCGCTCGAAGGGCCCGCGAACGACCTCGAGGCGGCCTGGGCGCACCTCGACGAGGCGGTGCGGGCGCTGCGTTCGCTCGGCGATCGGCTCGAGGTCGATCCGCGCCGTCAGGAGCAGGTCGAGGAACGGCTGGCGGAGCTCGAGCGGCTCGAGCGCAAGTACCGCACGGACGTGGCGGGCCTGATCGCGAGGCGGCGCGAGCTCGAGTCCGAGATCGCGCAGCTCGAGGCGGACGAACACAGCCAGGCCGGCCTGTCGGAGACGATCGGCGCGGCGCGGACGAAGTTGCTCGAGCAGGGCAGCGAGCTCAGGCGTGCACGCAAGGCGCTGCGCGAGAAGCTCGTCAAGCAGGTGCACAAGGCGCTCAAGGAGCTCGGCCTCGCGAACGCGAGCTTCGACGTGCGCATCGGCCAGCGCTCGGAAGAAGACGGCATCAGCGCCGGCGATCCGGCCGACCGCGCCGTGATCGAGGCCGATCAGGCGCGCTTCGGCGAGCGTGGCATGGATCGCATCGAGTTCCTGCTCGCGGCGAATCCGGGCGAGGCCATGGGCAAGCTGCGCGGCGTCGCGTCGGGCGGCGAGACGGCGCGCATCATGCTCGCGCTGCGCGGCGTGCTCGCGGAGGCGGGCGAGCGGCGCTCGCTGCTCTTCGACGAGATCGACTCCGGCGTCGGCGGTCGACTCGGGCCGACGGTCGGTGCGCACCTGCGCAAGCTTGGGGTTCACCACCAGGTGCTGTGCGTGACGCACCTGCCCGCGATCGCGGCGATGGCGGCGCAGCACCTGCGCGTCGAAAAGAAGGTCGAGGGCGGTCGCACGCGCACGCGTGTCGAGGCGCTCGCAGATGAACGGCGCATCGACGAGATCGCGGACATGATCGCCGGCGGCAAGGATCAGGAGACGGCGCGCGCCGAAGCGCGGCGCCTGATGGAGCTCAAGCCTTGACCGAGCTCGCTCGCAACGGGCAGGACGGCGAGACGCCGGAGGGAGAGCTCAATCCGTACGCGGCGCCCAAGGCGCGCGTCGTCCTCGAGGGGCGCAAGGTCAAGCGGCTCAAGCTCGCGTCGCGCGCCGAACGCTTCGGCGCCGCGCTGCTCGACAACCTGGTGTACCTGCCGTGTTTCCTGCCGATGGCCCTCGGCAACGGCTTCCGGGTGTTCTTCGATCCGCTCTACGACGAGCTGCCGGACGCGGCCGGGTGGCTCGGGATCGGGCTCGCCGCCCTGATGGGGCTCGCGATCTTCGGCGTGCAGCTCTACCTGCTCGTGCGCGAGGGCGCGACGCTCGGCAAGCGCGTGATGCGCATCCGCATCGTCACCGAGGACGGAGAGCGCGTCGGGGCGCTGCAGATCCTGCTCCTGCGTACGCTGCTGCCGGGTCTGGCGGGAATGATGTGCTGGCTGTTCAGCCTGATCGATGCGCTGTTCATCTTCGGCGAGAAGCGCCGCTGCCTGCACGACCTGATGGCGGGAACGATCGTGATCTCGCGATGAGCGCGCGACTGGACACGTTGCGTGTCGTCGAGGCGCCGGAGGGCGTCGAGCTCGGCCTCAAGGTCGCGGGCCCGCTCGTGCGCTCCTACGCGTTCCTGCTCGACTTGCTCGCGCGTGCCTCGATCGTCTCGGGCCTGTCGTTCCTGCTCCTCCTCGGTGACGTGGGCCTGGCGTTCCTGCTGCTCCTGATGTTCACCGCCGAGTGGTTCTATCCCGTCCTGTTCGAGGTGTACTGGCGCGGCGCGACACCGGGCAAGCGGGCGCTCGGACTGGCGGTCGTGCGCACCGACGGGACTCCGGTGGGCTGGCCCGAGTCGCTGCTCCGCAACTTCCTGCGCACGGTCGACATGCTGCCGGTCGGGTATGCGACGGGGCTGGTTTCCTGCGTGCTTTCGCGCGATTTCCAGCGTCTGGGGGACCGGGTCGCGGGCACGGTCGTGGTGCACGCGCCCAAGCGTGAGCGCTTGCCGGAGCTCGCCAAGGCGCAGTCGCGCGCGCCCGGCCTCGCGCTGTCGGCGGGGGAGCAGGCGGCGATCGTCGAGTACGCGTCGCGCTGTGAAGGCTGGACCGCGGCGCGGGCGAAGGAGCTCGCCGACCATCTCGAGCCCCTGACCGAGTCGAAGGGCGAGGAGGGCGTGAAGCGCGTCGTCGGCATGGCGCGCTGGCTGGAGGGTGCGCAGTGAAGCGCGAGCCGTTCGTCGCCGCGCGCAAGGGGCGCTGGGGCAAGCTCGAGTCGCTGCTGTTGCGGCTCGATGGCCAGAAGAAGGGCACCGACAAGGAGCTCGAGGAGCTGCCGCGGCTTTACCGGCTGGTCTGTCAGGATCTCGCGCTCGCGCGGCACCGCATGTACGGGCGCGAGCTCGTGCAGCGCCTGAACCAGCTCGCGTTGCGCGGGCGCGAGCAGCTCTACCGCCGTCCGACGCGCTACCTGCGCGAGGTCGCGAACTTCTTCGGCCGCGACTTCCCGCGCCTGGTGCGCGAGGACGCGCGGCTGTTCTGGATCTGCGCGCTGCTGTTCGTGGCGCCGCTGGTCGCGACGGCGGTGCTCGCGCACGAGCGTCCGGACCTGCTCTACACGCTGATGAGCCCCGATCAGCTGCAGATGTACGAGGAGATGTACGACCCCACCCAGCGCGACGGCATCACGCGCGACGCGGGCTCGAACGTGACGATGTTCGCGTTCTACATCCGCAACAACGTCGGCATCGACTTCCAGATCTTCGCCAGCGGACTGGTGTGCGGCATCGGCTCGATCCTCTCGCTCATCTACAACGGCGTCCACTTCGGCGCGATCCTCGGCCACTTCCTGCAGATCGGATACGACAAGACGCTCCTGCCGTTCGTCGTCGGCCACAGTTCGTTCGAGCTGATCGCGATGGTGATCGCGGCCGTCGCGGGCATGCGCCTGGGCTCGCAGGTGATCGCTCCCGGGCGGCGCTCGCGCACGCGCGCGCTGGTCGAGGAGGCGCCGCGCTGCCTGCGGTTGCTCGTCGGTGCGGCGGCGATGACGACGCTGGCGGCGTTCATCGAGGGCTTCTGGTCGGCGCAGCCCGTGCCCGCCGAGGTCAAGTACGCCGTGGGCGCGGTGGTGTGGGTGCTGTGCTGCGGGTGGCTCGTGTTCGCGGGGAGGCGCCGTGCAGCTTGATCGCATCGCGGTCGTGCTGCGCCCGCGCGGGGCGCACGAGTCGACCGATCTCGCGCTGGCGATGCTGCAGGCCTGGGCCGGGCCGCTCGCCGCGGCGTGGCTGTTCCTTGTCGTGCCCGTGGGCGCGTTCGTGCTCGGCTTCGTCGACAGCCTGCCGCTCGCGCTGGTGCTCCTGTGGTTCCTGCGCCCGTTGTTCGAGCTCGTGCCGCTGTACGTCGTCTCGCGCGCGATGTTCGGCTCGGTGCCGCGCCTGCAGGACGTGCTGACCGAGTTGCCGGGAATTCTCGTGCGGCAGGCGCCGCTCGCGCTGTTCGTGCACCGTTTCGTGCCGTGGCGTGCGGCGATCCAGCCGGTGGCGCTGCTCGAGCGTGAGCGCGGCTCGCGGCGCGGTCGTCGCGAGGCTGACATCGCCGCGCAGGCGCGTGGCCC
>JABWBL010000446.1 GCA_013360535.1 Planctomycetaceae bacterium | reverse complement strand
CGCCTTCCTCGTCGCCCACGCCGAGAAGGGCGTGCCGCTGCCTCCGGTGCTGAAGGCCGAGGGGCTCGGGCTCGCCGGGTTCGCGCGCCTGCAGCGGGCGTGGACCAAGCGGCTCGTGGCGGACGAGGCGCTCGCGTCCACCTTCCGCGGCTGGGTGGAGCAGGTCAAGAAGCAGCTCTGAGGTCCCCCGAGTTTTCCGCTTGCTCTACGGACAGCCCGGCTGGCATCCTGCATGAATGCTGGAGTTCGATCGCTGGCTGGTGGTCGCCGCCCTCTGCCTCGGCGGGTGCAGCGACCCTGACCGTATCGACGGCTCGGCCAAGGATTCGGGCAGCGAGACGCTTGTCGACACCGGCGCGGGCGACGCCGACAGCGGCAAGGTCGACACCGGTGTGACCGACACCGGCGCGTCCGACGCCGACGGGGGCGAGACGGCACCGCTGGTCGGGCCGACGACGGGCATGGCCATCGTGCCCGGCGGCGTCCGCATGACCAACGACAAGTACATCCTCGTCACCACCACCACGGGCATGAGCGGCGGCTTCGCGTCGTCTTCTGCCTACGTCCTCCACGGCGGCGTCGTCGGCGCCGTCGAGTCCTCCCGTTGAGTTCGAACCGAGTCGATCCGAGGGTCCCATGAAGCGAGTCCTGCGCACCTCCATTCTCTCCCTCGCCATCACCGCCGCCCTGGCGACCTCCGTCGGCGCCGCCGTCCCCGGCACGCTGACCCAGCAGGGTCGGCTGATCGACAAGGCGACGGGCAAGCCCGTCACCGGCGCGAAGGACTTCACCTTCTCCGTCTACAACGCGGCCACCGGCGGTACCGCGCTCTGGACCGAGACGCAGTCGCTCACCCTCGACGACGGCTACTTCTCGGCGCCCCTCGGCGGGACCACGCCGTTTCCCACCGGGCTCTTCGACGGGAGCGGCCCGCGCTTCCTCGAGACGCGCGTCGACCGCGACGGCGACCTCGCGCGGCTCCTCGACGGCCTCGCGCCGCTGGAGTTCGACACCGACGGCAACCGCCGCCTCGATCGATCCGAGATGTCGCGGGCGCTGTTCGCCGCGCTCGACCTCGACGGCGACAAGTCGCTCGACCTCGATGAACTCTCGCGCCATCCCGGAGACCTGCGGCAGCTGCGTTACCGCGGGCCGTTCGCCGAGCGGCGCTTCAAGGAGCTCGACCTCAACGGCGACGGCCGCATCCAGCCCAAGGAGCTGAAGATCGCGAACGTGGACTTCGACGCGCTCGACGTCGACCGCAACGGAACCGTCGACTTCGGTCCCGCGGGCAACGCGTTCTGGGAGGCGCGCGGCTATTTCGCGCGGGCCGGAGAGTGGCCTTCGCGGCGTGCGTACGTCGCGCAACTCTCGCCGCGTGCGACGGCGGAGCAGCTCCTCGCGACCTTCGACGCCGACAAGGACAAGCTCCTCACGGCTCGCGAGCTCAAGAAGCGCCCCGACCTGTTCCTCGAGCTCGACGTCAATCGCGACGGAACGGTCGACGCCAACGAGCTCGCGCAGCGCATCCGCACCGTCGATGGTCAGGGCGTCGACGGCGTGCCGGATTCGTTCCGCGATCGCTGGGACCTCGACGGCAACGGCAAGGTGGATCCCGTCGAGCTTCCGGCGGCCGCGAAGCGCGCGCTCGGGATTCCGTAGTCGCCGCGGAGCCTCGTTTCACAGCGGGGCGGGAGCGGAGTCCTTCGAGAGAAAGGAAAGCGCCCCGCGTCCTCGTGGCCGAGAACGCGGGGCGCGGATGCAGCGCGCGTGCCGCTAGTTGCGCAGCACGAACTCGAGGCCGCCGGTGAGGTTGGTATTCGCCGGGGCGCCGGAGTCGCGCGACCAGAACTGCGTGTTGACCGTCACGCCCGACACGAGCGCGGGGTCGATGCCGCTCGCCGCGTACGTGTTGAAGTCGAACGAGAAGGAGCCGGTGCAGTCGTCGCCGGTCGGCGTGCCGCCGCTGGCGAGCACGGGCGTGCGGCGCGGCGGGCCCTGGACGCACATCGTGCCGCCGGAGAAGGGCACGCTGGCGCGTCCGAAGGTGCTGTAGAAAAGCAGGCCCGACTTCTGGTTGCGGATCGAGCTGGCGCGCACGAAGAAGCCCGAGCCGTGGGTCGCGCTCGGCACGCCGAGGGAGCTCATCGTCGACGTGCAGCCGAGCGAGTTGGTCTGAGCGCTGCAGTAGGTCTCCGAGGGCTCGAGCCAGCGCGCCTCGAGGTTGAAGCCGCGCAGCTGGCCGATCGTCAGGCCGGACGTGGTGAGCTCGTCGAACAGGACCGTGACTTCGGTCGCGTGCTGGATCGTGCCGTCTCCGTTGGAATCGAACATGCGGAAGACGCGCTCGTTGTCCTGCGATTCGCCCGCGTAGAGCGCACCGTCGGCGCCGCAGCGCACGTTCCAGATCAGGCTTGTGCCCGGCGCGATCCACCAGCTCGAGGACTCGCCCGGATCGATGGCGCCGTTGCCGTCGTCGTCGCGGAAGCGCCAGATGCGCTCGTTGCCCGTGTCGGCCATGAACCACGCACCCGTCGCGTCCTGGTCGAAGCCCCAGTAGAAGGGCGTCGCCGGGAGCGTCGGCGGGAGGAACCACGGCTTGACCTCGGCGGGGGCCTCGATCGTGCCGTTCTGGTTGAGGTCGTCGAGCTGGTACACGCCCTTGGCGAACAGGCCCGTCGAGCCGGTCTCGAGGTAGTAGACCTTGCCGTCGAGGCCGACGTGCACGTCCTGCGGGATCGAGGCGCCCGTGCCGCCGCCGAGCGACGTGTCGTGGATCATGAAGTACTCGTGCGACTCCCCGAGGTCGAGCGCGTCACCGTCGGCGTTGAGGTCCTCGAGGCGCAGGATCGTGTCGCGGCCGCCGCTCGTCTGCGCGACGGCGACCCACAGCACTCCATCGTGCCAGTCCATGTTGGCCGAGGACGGCATCGGGATGAGCGTCGCGCTCGAGGCCGGGTCGTAGAAGATCCACGCCTCGCCGGGCGTGTGCGCCGTGCCGTCGCCGTCGGTGTCCGCGAGGCCGAGCACGAGGTCGCTCGACGAGTCGCTCACGTACACGACGCCGCCGCGCGTCTGCACGATGCCGATGTTGTTGCTGAGCGGGAAGCCCCCGATCGTGTCGTCGTAGAAGGCGGTGCTCTCGAGCGCGCCGAGGTACAGGCCGTCGCCGTCGAGGTCGCGCAGGCGCGTGACGCGGTCGTTCGTCGAGTCGTTGACGTAGAGGTCCGGGCGCGGCCACCACGGGGTCTGGGCGAAGGCGGGAGCTGCGAGGAGCAGCGGGGCGAAACGCAGGGCAGTGCGGTGCATGTGGGGTGCCTTGGGGCTCGAAGGGGGCCGGGCGAGCGGGATCTGGAGGATAAACGCTTGCGCGCTTTGCGGGGGGCTGGGCCCGCGCCGGGGGACTCTACCCAATTGAGAACCAGTCTCAACTGTGCAGGCCAAAATCCTGCGGCTGGACGGGCGAAGTCGCATTCTGACGCTCACGGCAGCTGGGGCGGAGCCCGCGGCGGAAGGCCCGCTGGCGGGCGCGCTCAGCGGCTCGCCAGCGCCGAGAGCGGGAGCTGCACGCGGAACGAGGCGCC